>DATHSU010000133.1:0-7956 GCA_035463895.1 Ignavibacteriaceae bacterium
TCAACTGGTCGATGTGGAGGGGTTTAATTTTATTGCCAGGTATTCACTGCGCGATGAGTACCTTCCGGTTGAAGGAGTTATGCGAAACGAATCAATTGCAAACACACATTCATATGAAGCATCTTATTCAGGTATCAAGGAAATAAATACTTCGCTTAACTTTACATTGAGAGATAAAAGATATTCTGATAGCTTTAAGGAAAAGGGCTTTCTTGACAGCGAAACTATTCTAGTCAGGTCGCAATCACGTTTCAGATTTTGGGAAAGAATACTTAACGGTGACCTTTTCTACGAAGTCTCCACACAGCGGTCTGCTCGCCTGCAAAAGGTTTTCGTCAGGGTGGAACAGGGAACAGGAAATTTCAAGTATCTGGGTGATTTGAACAATAACGGTATTGCAGATGAAAATGAATTTGAACCGACAATTTTTGATGGAGATTTTATCCAGATTACAGTTCCAACGGATGAATTGTTCCCAGTTATAGATCTAAAAGCAAGCACACGGTGGAAAATAAATTTTTCAGATATTTTTAGTAAAACTTCTTTTACCGGAGTTTTGCTCAGTCCTCTTTCAACCGAAACTTTCTGGAGAATAGAAGAAAACAGCAAGGAAACTGATTATGCAAAAATTTATTTACTGAATTTCAGTTCATTTCTTAATGAAGGTCAAACAATCCGCGGTTCAAATTATTTTCAGCAGGATATTTTTTTATTTGAAAACGAGCAAGACTTATCTTTCCGATTCAGGTTTACAGAACGTAACAGTTTAAACGAATTTTTTGATGGCTATGAACGTGGTTATAACAGCGAAAGAAGTTTAAGAATTAAATTCAAACTGATTAAAGAAGTTAGCAACCAAACTGATATTGTGAATCAAACAGATAATGTTAGCGCTGGTGAAAAATCCAACCGAAGAAGAAGTGTAACAAATAATAATATATCTTCCGATTTTTCTTATAGACCGGTTAGAAACATTGAGGTTGGCTTTAAAGTTAAGGTTGGAAGAAGTGAAGATGTGTTTCCTGAAAGTCCTACAGTTATTGATTTAAATTCCCAATTACTCCGTTTTAACTTATCATTTCTTGGAACAGGAAGACTTCGAGTTGAACTCGAAAGAAATGAATTGATTGCAAATACTACACAAAATTTTATTCCATTTGAATTAACTGGCGGAAACCAAATCGGAAAAAATTATTACTGGCGTTTGAATTTTGACTACAGGTTATCTGCAAATCTACAGACAACTATAAGTTACGACGGCAGAATTCTTGGCTCCTCAAGGGCTATTCATACTGCACGTGCAGAAGCCAGAGCGTATTTTTAAACGATAGCTAATGTCCTTGAATGAGTGATTGAATAAATGAATGATTGAATGAAATAGATTTGTTTTAAGTTCGGAAAATAAATAAATGAACAAGAGTGATTTATAAATAACCATTAACATTAAACAGGAAATGTAAATTGAAAATAATTTCAAATCTTATCGAGGCACACATTTTCAGAAAGATGAATGATAACATTGAATTTTTGTTACTCAAAAGATCACCTGTTCAATATTATCCCAATATATGGCAGATGGTTTCCGGAAAAATAAAATCCAAAGAAAAAGCTTATGATTGTGCACTTCGCGAAATAAAAGAAGAAACAGGCTTAAGTCCACTAAGTATGTGGGTAGTGCCCAATGTTAACTCTTTATATATCGCTGATAAAAACAGTATTACTCTCGTTCCGGTTTTTGCAGTAAAAGTTAATTATGATTGTAATGTGATACTTAGTAATGAACATGTTGAATATGAATGGATGTCCCCTGAACAAGCAAAAAAACATTTAGCCTGGGTTGGTCAGCACAGATCTGTGGATATTATTGTTGATTATTTCTTTAACAATAATCTATTTTGGAATTTCCTCGAAATCAGAATTTAGGGAACAGTCAACTGAATGTTCCGGGGGAATGACAATAGGATTAATAAGAAAATATTTTAAACCCGATTCGGTTATGGAACGGAAAAGATTCCATTCCCTGCAAATTATCAAGTGAGAACCCGAATCAATTTCAATATTATTGTGCATTCATCCGTTATTTTTCTATTTTTCCCGTGTAATTTATTATCAATCATTATTCAGGAGTATATTTTGGGTCTGTTAGTAGTTGGTTCCGTAGGTCTGGACACAGTATCAACACCATTTGATAAGGTTAATGATGCTCTAGGCGGATCGGCAACCTATATTTCACTTTCAGCAAGTTACTTTACCGGACCGATCAATCTGGTTGGAATAGTCGGCAGTGATTTTCCAAAAGGATATATGAAAATGCTTGAAGAGCACAACATAGAACTTGATGGATTAAAGATTGTTGTAGACGGTAAAACTTTTCGCTGGACAGGAAAATATCATTATGACCTTAATGTTCGTGATACATTATCAACAGAGCTAAATGTTTTTGAAAAGTTTGATCCTGTTATTCCTGAGAACTGGCGAAAATCCAAGTACATCTGTTTAGGAAATATTGATCCGGTTCTTCAGGGCAGAGTGCTTGATCAAATGGAAAACCCCCAGTTTGTTGTCTGCGATACTATGAATTACTGGATTGAAGGAAAGAAAAAAGAATTACTCGAACTTCTTCCAAGAGTAAGTGTACTGATTATTAATGATTCAGAAGCAAGACTTTTAGCACACGAACCCAATCTTATTAAAGCAGCAAAGAAGATAAGAGATTTAGGACCTGAAATTTTGATAATAAAAAAGGGTGAACACGGGGCACTGTTGTTTACAGAAGATGTTATATTTTCTGCACCGGCATATCCGATGGAAATGATTAACGATCCAACTGGAGCGGGTGATTCCTTTGCAGGTGGTTTTGTCGGCTATCTGCATCGCAATCGCGATCTTTCTCCAAAAAGTTTAAAAGCTGCTGTGATTTACGGCAGTACTATGGCTTCTTTTTGTGTTGAAAAATTTAGCACCAAAGGATTAGAGGAACTTTCTATTTTACGCATAAAGGACAGATTCAGAGAATTTATGAATTTATCCAGATTTGATGAGAGCTGATTATTACAATTTAAAGTTTGAGTCAGACAAGCTTAATTATCTGGACCAAACCGGACTCCCTCTGCAGGAAAACTATATCTCTACCGATAGTTATGAAAGAATTGCGGAAGCTATCGAACGACTGGAAGTTCGGGGTGCTCCTCTCATAGGCATATCTGCTGCCTACGCACTTGCATTATCACTAAAAAATTCCAGCAACCCTGAAAAAGACTTTTATACTGCCTTTGATAGACTTGCATCCACAAGACCGACTGCTGTGAATCTATTTTACTCACTAAACAGAATGAAGGAAAAATTTGAATTAATTTCTGGCAATTCTGCTGTCTATGAATCAATGCTAGACGAAGCTGTAAAACTTCATAAAGAGGAGGATGAGTTTTCTGAAAAAATTGCTCACAACGGTCTGAGGATTTTTAAGAAAAAATCTAATTTGCTGACACATTGTAACACTGGTGCATTAGCAGCCGGAGGAATGGGAACGGCATTTTCAATTATTAAGCATGCATTTGATAAAAATTTTGTTTATCACGTATTTGCGGATGAAACAAGACCCCTACTGCAAGGATTAAGATTAACTGCATTTGAACTGGAAAAAAACGGAATTCCTTATTCTGTCAATACAGATTCAACAGCGGCTGTCCTAATGCAGCAGAATAAGATTGATATTGTTATAACTGGTGCGGATAGAATTGCCTTAAATGGCGATTCAGCAAATAAAATAGGCACATATAATCTGGCTGTTCTTTGTAATTATCATAATATTCCTTTTTATATTGCGGCTCCTTCAACAACAATTGATAGAAAAATTGCAAATGGATCTGAAATTGAAATTGAATTCAGACAGGGAGCAGAACTTAAGGAAATTAATGGTCTTAAAATTGTACCCGATGCTTACCCAACATTTACACCAGCATTTGATGTAACGCCGGCACATCTGATAACCGGAATAATTACTGAAGAAGATTTATTCCTGTTTCCTTATAATTTTTTAAAATGAGTGATATAATAAAAACAGAAGGCATAGTGCTTAGTAAACTAAACTATGGCGATACAAGTTTAATTGTATCCGTTTACACTGAATCATACGGAAAAATGTCAGTTATTATTAAAGGTGCAAGGAACCCAAAAGGGAAGCTTGGAATGATTGCTGATCCGCTTAATTATGTTCAGATGGTTATTTATAAAAAGGACACACGCGATCTGCAGTTATTATCAAGTGTAGATATTATATCACATTATCCAAGGATTAAAGAAGATCTGGATAAAACCCAATACGCTCTAGCTATTTTGGAACTGGTTAAGCGATTGACTCTGGACAATGAAACAAATAAAAAATTATTTAAGGGTCTAGTAAAGATCCTTTCATTAATTGATTCAGCTAAAGAGCATCCGGGTATCTTATTCGGAAGATTCCATCTTTTCTTTTTATCTGAATTAGGATATGCAATACAAATAACTAAATGTGGAATTTGTGAGACAGAAATTGGAAGACGAAGCGGCGGATATACTTTTGAGACAGGATTTGTCTGTGTCAATTGTTTTGAGTCGCATCCGCAATTGAATTTTGTATCTGCGGAACTTTTATCTTACTTTTTTTGTCTAATTAACAATAGATCTGTTAAAAATATTTCTGTTGATTTAATAAAACAAGCAAATATATTTTTGGACAGGTACACAAAAAATCACATTCCGGATTTCACCGGAATTCAATCATTAAATTATTATAATAATTTTAAGTAGGTATTTATCGGCAGATTTTGGTACTTTTTGTTACGTAAACCAAAAAACCTTTAGGAGAAAAAAATGTTGAATGAAATCAGATCCCTGCAAAAAGGGAAAATGAAAGGATTGTTTGGAGCTGCTGTTCTACTAATAGTTGGAATGCTGTTCGGGGCAATTCTTGTTTCAGGATTTGGATTAGTAAGACCCGGTTTTGCCGATGTGGATTTAGGTGCTAATATTCCACCTGTTAATTTAGATGCCGATGCTACAGCTTTCAGTAAAGCATTCATTGAAGTTGCAGAAAAGGTGACTCCCGCAATAGTTCAAATCTCAGTAGTTTCTGAAAGGGAAACTTCTCAAAGAGACTTTTTCTTCTTTCCATTCCGCGATATGCCTCAGGAACAGAGAGGTTCAGGTAGCGGTATCATAATTTCTGAAGATGGATATATCATAACTAATAACCATGTAGTTGAAAATGCAAATAGGGTATCTGTCGGCTTATCAGATAAAAGAAATTTTACGGCTACTGTAGTAGGTACTGATCCTTTAACAGATCTTGCAGTAATAAAAATTGATGCCAACAACCTGGTACCTGCTTATCTCGGTGATTCAGATAATTTAAAGGTTGGTCAGTGGGTTATGGCAATTGGAAATCCCCTTGCCCTTGTTTCTACTGTAACTGCAGGTATTGTCAGTGCTATCGGCAGAGGACAGTTAGGGTTAATTCGCGATAGTTACGGCGTAGAAAATTTTATTCAAACAGATGCAGTAATAAATCCGGGCAACAGCGGCGGAGCACTTGTTGATTTATCCGGAGCTGTTGTTGGTGTAAACTCAGCCATTGCAACAAGAGGTACAGGAACTTACATTGGTTATGGATTTGCTATTCCAATAAATCTTGCACGTTCTGTTGCCAAAGATCTTATTGCTACTGGCAGAGTGAACAGAGGTTACATTGGTGTCAATATTGGAGAAGTTGATAATGCTATTGCAAAATCTCTCGGTCTGGACAGACCTCGCGGAGTTATAATTCAAGGAGTGCTTCCAGATGGTTCTGCTGCTTCTACTGATTTAAAATCCGGTGATGTTATTCTTAAAATTGACGGCAGAGAAGTAAATCAGCCAAATGAACTTCAGAGTTATATTGCATCAAAAACCGCTGGTACAACAGTCACGCTCGACATCTTCCGTGATGGTAATGAAATTGAAAGAAAAGTTACATTAAAATCCAGAGATGAAGACAGCAGATCAGAACCAGTAGTAAAGATGGAAAGCCGGGATAAAACCGCTGAGCCCAAACAAACTACTGCTTCATTTGACGATATTGGTTTAACAGTAAAAAACCTTACTGAAAAAGAAAAGACTGATTATAAAATTGATTCAGGTGTAATGATCACAGAAGTAAAATCTTTCAGTAAAGCTGATGATCAAAGACTATTTAGAGGTTTGGCTATTGTTGAAGCTGATAGAAAATCCGTTACAGATGTTGATGATCTTTCAAAGATTATTAATTCAAAAAAAGGTGAAGCATTACTGCTTAAGGTTCAGGACTCATCTGGTAATACCCGATTCGTAGGACTGGAAATACCTCAATAGTTTATTATTTAGATAAGAGATAAAAGCGTCCCGGTTATAATCGGGACGTTTTTTTTTTATATTTATGCTGATAAAAACGGAGAATTAATGATCAGGTTTCTTACAGCTGGTGAGTCCCACGGAAAAGCTTTAACAGCCATTTTAGAAGGAATTCCAGCTAATTTAAGTATTTCTTCAGATTACATAAATTTTCAACTTAAAAGAAGGCAGGCGGGTTACGGCAGAGGACTGAGGATGAAAATCGAATCTGATAAGGTAGAAATACTCTCTGGTGTAAGGAATGGTAAAACACTTGGCTCACCTATCTCATTGATCATAAAAAATAAAGACTGGGCAAACTGGTCGGAAACTATGTCTGTTGAAAAATCTTCTGCTCTTACCGATAAAATTACTATTCCAAGACCCGGACATGCAGACTTGGTTGGAATAATAAAATATAACTTTGATGATATAAGAAATTCAATTGAAAGATCATCTGCAAGGGAAACTGCTGCAAGAGTAGCTGCCTGCTCCATTGCCAGGAAATTATTAGAAGAATTTGGGATTTCGGTTGGCAGCTATGTTGAAAGTATTGGAGGAATTTATTCTAGGGTAAACTATCTTAATACTTTGCTCGAAAATAAAATTACTTCAAACTTCAAGGCAGTTACTCTATCCAACAAAGCAGATAAGAGTGCTGTACGAGTGTTAGATAAAGTTCAGGAAGAAAAAATTATCTCAAAAATTAAAACAATAAAGAAAAAAGGCGATACACTTGGCGGAACATTTATAACAATTGCCTCAGGTTTGCCTGCCGGATTGGGTTCATTTGTTCATTATAGTAATAAATTGGATGCAGATATTGCTCAGGCAATTTTATCTGTAAATGCAGTTAAAGCTGTGGAAATAGGTGCCGGATTTGAAAGTGCTCATCTTTATGGATCGAAATCTCACGATGAAATTAAAAAAAATGGTGATATTCTTACGCGAAAAACTAACAGGGCTGGTGGAATTGAGGGTGGAATTTCAACCGGACTTCCAATTATTGTTCGTGCAGCAATGAAACCAATAGCCACTCTTATGAATCCAATTGCCAGTGTTGATTTAAAGAGTTTGAAAAAAGTTGATGCTAGAAGGGAACGCAGCGATTTTGTTGCAGTGCCTGCCTGTGCGGTTATAGCCGAATCTATGCTTGTCTTTGCTATTGCAAAACATTTTGTAATAAAATTTGGCGGCGACTCAATTGAAGAAATGAAAGACAACTATAAAAATTATACATCAAAAATTTTCAAAAGAATAAAGAACAATTTCAGGTAAACACGATGCTGAAAATTCAAAAATTTACTTTTAATCCTTTTGCAGAAAACTCCTATATTGTTTGGGATGATGAAACCAAAGAATCCGCAATTTTCGATCCCGGTTGTTATGATGATATTGAAAAAAAGGAAATCGACAGTTTCATAACATCAAATAATTTAAATATTAATTATCTTATTAATACACATTGCCATCTTGACCATATTTTTGGAATTTGCTATATCAAATCGAAATATAAAGTAATTTATTACGCACCTGAGGAAGACATGCCTCTGCTGAAACAGGCTTCACAAC
>DATHSU010000134.1:0-3570 GCA_035463895.1 Ignavibacteriaceae bacterium
ACCGCTTGAACAATTGCTAAGCGGCAATGCTAAGGAAAATACGACCGGGCTTTACAAAATGGCTTTAAGAAATACGGAAAAGCTGCAGAATCTTATTGATGAGTTATTGGAACTATCAAAGCTTGAAATTGAAAAAATTCCAATAAACAAAGAACAGCACAATATTGTATATCTGCTTCAATCTATAGCAGGCACATTCAATCCGCTTGCAGAGCAAAAAAATATTTCATTTGAATTTAAAACTGAAATTGAATCTTTGGTAATTAATCTTGATAAGGATAAACTTGAGAAGATAATCAATAATCTGCTAAGCAATGCTTTTAAATTCGCACCTGCCGGAGGAATTGTAAATATTGAATTAAAAACAGAAAGTAAAAACGATACTGCTTTTGCAGAAGTTATTATAACTGATAATGGAATAGGAATTCCGAAAGAACACCTCACAAAGATATTCAATCGCTTTTACCAGGTGGAAGAAAATGTTAACAAAAAACTTGCCGGTTCGGGCATAGGGTTGGCGTTGGTAAAAGAACTTGTAACTCTTCATCAATGGGATATGATCGTAAAAAGTATTCCGGGAGAGGAAACAGCATTTACTTTGCAGATACCACTAACTCAAGAAGAATTTGAAAGTATAACTTATTTTAAAAACGGACTTCCGGCTAATCAAAATGAAACTGTATGGGCAGAAAATATTTATGATGAGGGCTCAGAAAGCGACAGTTGTTTACGTAATGATGATAAACCGGTTGTATTGTTTGTAGATGATTCAGAAGATGTACGGGCTTACGTAACTTTATTACTTCAGGACGATTATAATTTACTTGTTGCCGATAATGCGAAAAACGCAATGGAGCTTTCCGTACAAAATATACCAGACCTGGTTTTAAGTGATGTAATGATGCCTGAGATTGACGGAATAGAATTATGTAATATGCTCAAGAACAATAGTAAAACAAGTCACATTCCTGTAATTCTCCTCACTGCAAAAGTAACAGAGGAAAGCAGAATTGAAGGTCTTGAAAGCGGTGCAGATGATTATATGACAAAGCCCTTCAATAATGAAGAGCTTGCTGTTCGTATAAGGAATTTAATAGAACAAAGAAAGAACCTTCGTGAAAAATTCAGTAAGGAAATAAACGTTCAAACAGCAGGATTAGTAAGCAATACACTTGACGAAGAGTTTATGAAAAAGGTTTACGAACGCATTAACCAGAACCTGGGAAATCCAAACTACGATACAGATCATCTTGCAAATGAATTATATATAAGCAGACGACAGCTTCATAGAAAACTTCTGGCACTAACAGGGCACAGTCCGGGTGAATTTATGCGAACGCTTAGAATGAAACAGGCTGCAAAAATGCTTTTAGAAAAAAGATTCAGCATAACGCAAATTGCTTATGAAGTCGGATTCGGAAGCCCCGCACAATTTACAAGAGCATTTAAAAAACATTTTGACTGCCTTCCATCAGAATTCAATAACAGATATAAGAATCTGACGGATAGAAAAGTTCACTAACTGTCAGCACTCTCCCCAACCCTTTTGGTTAATTATAATCGCCAACCGCAAACATTTGCATCTTAGCAACATTTGATTTCTTCTCTGCTGCTTTGTCACAAAAAAACAAAAGAAAGTCACATAACAGCAATATGCGTCTTTCCCCATCGCGTACTTTATACTCAGACATAATTCAAAATTTTAAAAACTCAGACCTATTCAACAATCAATTTTTAATAGAAAAACGGATTGTCATGAAACATTTTAAAAAGGCACGTAAAACTGGTGTTTTGAAGGATAATAAAAGAATGTTTGACGAGAACTATATATCACAAATACAAAAACAGGAGAAAATGTTTTCGATTGGGATTTATGCATTGATAATAATAATAACAATTGCATTGATGCTCATACTTTTTAATGTACTGTTAAAAGTCTGATGGGCGTTTTATTGGGACTCTGATTTTTAAGTGATGTAAGATAATAGATTAGCAAAAAATAAAATTGATTCATCAGAAGATGATATGGTTAATAAAGTAAAAATGGGACTCACGTGGCGAAGCTGCAAGTAATTTTCAACATTAAAATAAAAAGCAGGAGAGGATTTAGTAAATATTTCGATTGATGGGAAGGAAGCACAATAGCTCGCAGCTCAATTTCCAGCGGCTGGCGGTTAAGGTCTTCCCCCGGGCCTTCTGCCAGAGCTGAGCCCCGGCGCGAAAGCGTCGGGGATCTTTAAGAATGAAAACATATTAGAAAATTAAATTGTCCCCGCATATTCATTTAAAATATATTTTTAATAATCGTTTGTTAACGAAAGGATAAATATATGATCCCCAAATTACTTTTCTTTATAATACTCGGGTTTTCAATAACTCTTCAATTATCTGCGCAGGATGAGACATACATTTGTAGATATCTGTTCTCATCATCGGACGAGATTACTCAACTTTCTACCGATGCAATATCACTTGCTGTAGATGCCGTCTGGGAAGCAAGTGGCATTACGGGTGTAGTTACAACAACTGGTACTCTTACCCAAAACCCAAACAATCCTGATCAATGGACTTACTCTCCGACTCCGAATGACAAACTCGTATTAAATTTTGCCAATGGAGTTTCAGTTGTATTTACCTTTTACTCCATTAATGGCTATACAGGAGGGACTGCTGAAGACTTTAAATGGTCGCATCAAATGGATTTTAATACTTTTGTTCAGAACCAGATTAATATGAGAGTTTACAGCAACACATATCCTCAGGACGGTAAAATATATTGGCAGCGAAATATAACAGGATCGGCTCTATTCGACTTACAAATGATTAACTTAAATATAACTCATACGGGCAACATCCAGTATGAAATTGGAAACGGATTTGCATTTTATACTTATACAGAAAGTGGATCGGGCAGCTCCAGCTTTGGTAACTCATCAATAAATGTAAATGAAAGTTATTGGAGATTTATTGGCAATAATAGTAATCTGGGCACATTTGTAATAAATACAGAGATCATTAATAACAGTTCAGGAAATTTTAATGGCATTAACTATCAGTATCAAAACGCAAAAGTTTTCTGGGCTGCGGCATCGGCTATATACGGTGGTTATTATGATAAGGTTGTGGATGCACATCAATGGGTTGCACAAGGTAGTATGTTTAAAAACGGTCAAAATTATGGAACGGTGCAATTTGATGGTCCGGTAATTAATGGTACTTATGGACCTGATCTGGTTCTGCATCTTAACAGTGGCAGTAATATTTTTCTCCATACACTAATAAACTTTCCTGTATCTCTAAGGGATGATATTGACCAAACTAATCCCGATGATTTTGTACTCTTTCAAAATTATCCAAATCCATTCAATCCTATTACTGTTATAAATTACAAATTGCCCGTTAATAGCCATATAACCATAAAAGTTTTTGATTTGATGGGTCGGGAAGTAGTAACTCTTGCAGATGAATACAAAAGCGCAGGAGATTATAATATAAATTGGATTGCGGATGATATTTCAAGCGGAACATACTTTTGCCGAATGCAAATTAACTCATCAGATGAAAGAAGTA
>DATHSU010000135.1:0-3163 GCA_035463895.1 Ignavibacteriaceae bacterium
GCAAATACTTTTACCCACAAAATTAATTATCATTCATTCGGAGTAACACATACTCTTAATCCTAAAACATTTTATGAACTGAAAGTAAATCATTATTACACTAATCTTCGGGCAGATGCAAATGGTAAAATGTGGTACGAATATCTTGAACCGAAAGATATAACCAACTTTCCGATACAATACTATAACACAGGAAGCGATACAATCGGAGTTATTCCTGGTGATGGTTTCTGGGATGTTGGCAATCCTTCTACATGGAGGGATCATTTCGTGCAGGAGTTTTCAATACGCGGTGACCTCACAAGCTTTTTTGATGAGAAAAATAAATTTAAAGCTGGTTTCAATCTTCAATTTCAGGAAATGCAGGTTATCGATATTTTCAGACCCTGGATAGGGGAGTTCGGCTTTAATAACGATATGTATAAAGTTCATCCAGCACTGGGATCTTTTTACGCACAGGACAATATTAATTTCAGTGGAATGATCTTAAACTTCGGATTAAGAATGGATTATTGGTTCCCCGGCAAATATGTTGATGATGCGGTAGAAAATCCGGAAGTTGTTACAATACCGGATGAAACTCGTGAGGATTATAAAAACAATTCATTTTCCTGGTTTGGTAATCGGAGGTTTAAAGCAAGATTAAGTCCAAGACTTGGAATCTCACATCCGGTTTCAGATAATCAAACATTGTTTTTTTCTTATGGTCATTTCAGCAAGTGGCCCAAACCGCATTTTGTTTATGCTAAGTTAAGTCCGGCAAATGCACAGTCATCATTTCAGAGATTTGGCAATCCTAACCTTGATCCGGAAACAACTGTGGCTTATGAACTGGGACTTCGTACCCAATTTACAAATGATGATGTTCTTACAATTACAGCTTATTATAAAGACATATTTGATTATATCAGCACAAGAACGGCAAGAATATCTTCAGCAAGATTTGCAACACAACGTTTTATTACTTATGTAAATACTGACTATGCCAGATCAAGAGGAATTGAAGTTGAATTTAAGAAGAGAATTGCCAAATGGTTTAATGGCAGTGCTTCATTTTCTTATGCAATAGTTACTGGAAAAAGTTCATCTGCTGATGAGGGTGTTCTTGTTCTTACTGGCGACCTTGATGAAACAATAAAAGAGGAATTTGTTTCTTGGGACCGTCCGTTTACAGCAAGTCTTTCCACAAATTTTTATGTTGAAAAAGGGAAACCATTATTTGGTTTTGCGCCGGGTATTCTAGACGATATAAACTTATACATCAGGTTTTTCTTTCAGTCGGGCAAGCGTTACACACCGGCATTGTTTACTGGAAATTTTAGTGCTGACGGAAGACCTGATTATGAGTTCCTTAGAAGAGAACGTAATTCTAAAGTAGGGGATGACTGGATGTGGATGGACCTTAACCTGGAGAAATACTTTGCAGTTGGCGGTTTCAGGTTTTCAGTTTTTATGGAAATAAACAATTTACTTGACTTTAAAAATTCAGCAATCATTAATCCGGTTACCGGCAGAGCATATGAATTTGGCGATCCAATACCTAATTCCTGGAACGACCCGAACTACCCGGATCTTCAGGCACCGATTTCACCTTATCCTGAAAACCCGGCAAGATATTTAACGAGAAGAAATGTAAAGTTTGGAGTTAGTATAAGATTCTAAACATTGAATTTTATTTTGTTTTTTGACTTTTTAATTTTGACTTAATACACAGAATGAAAAAAATATTTTTTATAATAATATTAGCATTATCTTCGAGCAATTTGTTTGCACAACTGTTTCCTGTACTTGGCGGACAGCGTGCAGGTATATCAACAGCCCAATTCCTTAAAATTGGTGTTGGCGGAAGAGCATCTGCTATGGGTGATGCTTTTGTTGCTGTTGCTAATGATGCTTCAGCGTTATACTGGAATCCTGCCGGGTTAACTCAGTTCAGCGAACACCAGATTTTATTTTCGCATAATAAGTGGGTAGTCGATATTAACCACGATTTTCTTGGCGGTGTCTATCATCTTGACGAATCAAATTCGTTTGGTATTGGTTTAACTGCATTGACAATGCAGAAAATGCCCGTTACTACAGAGTTCGCTCCCTTTGGAACAGGTGAATATTTTGGTTTCAGTGATATTGCAATTGCTGTTTCTTATTCCCGTAAAATGACTGATCAATTTAGTTTCGGAGGTACTGTAAGATATATTGAAGAGACTCTAGACAAATTGAAGATGCGCGGTTTTATGATTGATCTTGGAACATTTTACTGGACCGGATTGGGCTCAACTCGATTTGCAGTTGCTGTGTCAAATTTTGGAAATAACCTTGCTCCTGACGGCGAAGTAGTGCTTGTAGGCAAAAGAAGTGTTTCTGAGTGGCAGGAATTTGCACCTCCTACAGTATTTCGTATTGGTTTTGCATTTGAACCTTATGAAGATACAGAACATAAAATTACTACATCCATCCAGCTGAATCATCCTAATGATAATAGTGAGAATGTTTCAACAGGATTTGAATACAGCTGGAACAAAACGCTGTTTCTCCGCGGTGGTTATAAAATTAATGTAGAAGAACAGAACTTTACTTTTGGTGCCGGTATAAATGTGCCTATAAGCATAGCTCAGTTTGCACTGGATTATGCATACTCAAATTTTTCAAGGTTAGGTTCGGCTCACAGGTTTTCAATTCTTTTGGGATTATAATGAAGAAAAAATATTTTATAAAGTTATCTGTGGATATGTTAAAAATTACGTCAAAGACTTATTTTCATTCAATTAATCATTCATTCAACTTTTTATTTGCAGGTACATCAGCAAAAACTTTTGTAACAGGAATTTTATTCTTATTAACTTTTATAGTTCAAACAGGCTGTGTTGATAAATTCGAGATTCCTGTAACATCCGGAGAAGGGAATATAGCAGGTGATACTGTTTATGTTCAGTTAAATCCTCCCTGGGAAGGATTCAGTAACCCGCAATCCATTTTCATAGGTAATGAACCATTTATTTACGTGGCTGATACAGATAACAATAGAATAGTAATGATGAATCTTGCCGGTGATATTCTCGGTACAAGAGAAATAAAAAGACCGGTTGCTATTTCACAGGATTACCAGCTTAATCTTATTGTTTGCTCTGAGTTTGACACTTTAGGCGTTACTTATGGAGCAGTA
>DATHSU010000136.1:0-3252 GCA_035463895.1 Ignavibacteriaceae bacterium
CGTGTAGCCTTATCTGCAGAATCAGAATAAATAACTCCGCCAACCTGCATTTCACCTTGCTCATTTTTAACCACACTTCTTTGATTAGCTACTATACCAACAGCCCAGCCGTCAATTCTTCCATAAGCGGTTATTAATGTTTTTCCATAACCCGCTTTATATTCATCTAATTCAGAGTCATCAACAATACGGGAAAGAATATCGTAGGTATTGTAAGGTTTGATAGTATCTTCCGGAAGCACACCAGAAATTTCGTTTGGTGAAAACATTGGCATTTTGCTTTCTATCCTGTCAAATCCTGCCGTTTCATTTCTTCCGAACTTTGAAACCAGACTCCGAATTTGCTCAATACACTCTTCATCATTTTTCATTATATAATCGGTAACACCTGAAATGTTTGATTGAACTTTTGCACCGCCAAGACTTTCGTTATCAATTACTTCACCTATAGCAGCTCTGACCAAATGAGCACCAGCGAGAAAAACTGATCCTTCACCTTCAACTATTAGAGCTTCATCGGACATTATTGGAAGATAAGCGCCGCCTGCCACACAAGGTCCCATAATTGCGGCTATTTGAGGAATTCCCATTGAGGACATTTTAGCATTATTTCTGAAGATCCTTCCAAAGTGCTCTTTATCCGGAAAAATATCATCTTGGAGAGGAAGAAAAACACCAGCACTGTCAACGAGATAAATTATTGGTAAACGATTCTCCATAGCTATTTCCTGAGCACGGAGATTTTTCTTGGCAGTTATGGGAAACCAGGCACCGGCTTTAACAGTTGCATCGTTTGCTACAATTAAACAATTGCGATTATGGATTTTTCCAATTCCAAAAATTGTTCCGGATGATGGTGCACCGCCGTATTCTTCATACATGCCATAAGCAGCGAAAGTGCCTAGTTCAAAAAACTTTTTAGGATCATCAATGAGTAAGTTGATTCTTTCACGTGCAGTAAGCTTTCCTTTAGCTTTATGCTTTTCAATCGCTTTTTTACCGCCGCCTTCTTTTAATTTTTCTTTAGCAGCGTCAAGTTTTCGCAGGAGATCTTTTTGATAATCCTCCCGTTTTAAAAAAGATTCATTTTCTTTTATTTGAGTTCCTATTCTTTTCATATAATTTTTTCTTTAATAATTCACTTTGGGTGTCTGCAACTAATTCATACAGCATTGTGAAATTAACTTTTACACGGAAGACTACTCTTTCAATAAATCTCTTGCAATTACTATTCTTTGAATTTCAGATGTACCCTCGCCGATTGTAAGAAGCTTAACATCGCGATAAAATTTTTCTACCGGATATTCTTTAATAAAGCCGTATCCGCCAAAAATCTGAATAGCTTCGTTTGCAGCTTTTTCAGCAATCTCACTCGCAAATAACTTTGCTTCTGCAGCTTCCCTGGTATTTGGTAATTTTTTGTCTTTCATCCATGCAGCACGGTATGTAAGCATTCTTGCAGCTTCAATACTGGTCTGCATATCAGCAAGTTTAAATTGAATTGCCTGGAAATTAAATATATGTTTACCAAATTGTTTTCTTTCCTGGGAATATTTTAATGAAGCATCGAGACAACCCTGTGCTAATCCTACACTTAATGCAGCAATAGAAATTCGTCCACCTTCCAGCACCTGCATTGAATTTATGAATCCCATCCCTTCCTCACCAAGCAGATTTTCGGCAGGGACTTTACAATTTTCAAAAGCCAACTGAGTTGTATCACTGGCACGCATTCCAAGTTTATTTTCTTTTTTACCTATGATCAGTCCATCCATTCCTTTTTCTAATATGAATGCGGATATACCCTTTTTACCGGAAGTTTTATCAGTAATTGCCATTATTACATAGGTTTCACCGACTGTTCCATGAGTAGTAAATTGCTTGCTTCCATTTAAAATGTAATGATCTCCATTTTTTACTGCGGTACTTTTTAATCCTGCGGCATCACTTCCTGAAGCGGCTTCCGTTAATCCCCAGGCACCAATTTTTTTTCCGCTTGCAAGATCGGGCAAGTATTTTTTCTTTTGCTCTTCATTTCCAAATAAATTAATGTGATTTGTGCAAAGTCCATTATGCGCAGCAACTGAGAGAGAAACAGATGGATCAACTTTGGCGAGCTCTTCAACTATCATAGCATATTCAATATATCCTAAATCAGCACCCCCGTATTGTTCAGGAATAAGAATTCCCATGAAACCAAGCTCACCAAGCTGTCGCATTATTTCCAAAGGGAATTTTTGCGATTCATCATAATCCATTATAACCGGTCGGATATTCTTTTCAGCAAAATCTCTTATAGTATCTCGTATAATAATTTGATTTTCATTTAACTCAGTTATGAATGGTCGTGCTTCCATTAAAATCTCCTGATTCCTGGAAAAATTAAATAATTTAGTTTTTAGATATAATTGTATGATCCTGAAACAAGTTCAGGATTTATTTATCATATAATTATATACGGTTTTTAAACTCTTCTATTATATCTTCCGCAATATGATAAGGTGAAAAATTTCCTAGAATAACTTTTTCTAATATTAAATTTAAAGAATTTTCCCCGGTTTCACTCCAGAGTTCATCTTTTAATTTGTGTTCAACAATCTCTTTAATTCTAACTTTTGCCTGATTTTCTCTTTTAAACAAAAACAGATTTTTTTCGTTCATAAAACTTTTGTGACGTTCAATCTCATCAGCAATTTCATCGATACCTTTATTTTCAGAAGCGATAGTTTTTATGATTTTAGGCATCCAGGTATTTTCATCATGATCCTTAATCATGAGAATTGTTTGAAGTGCTGTATAAGCCTGCTGTGAACCCGGCCGATCACTTTTATTTAGTACAAAAAAATCTGCAATCTCCATTAAACCGGCTTTCATAGCCTGAACAGAATCACCGCTTTCCGGAACAAGTACTACAATAGTTATATCGGCAGCCTGAGCTATATCAAGTTCAGATTGTCCAACTCCAACTGTTTCAAGTATAATTATCTCGTAACCGGCAGCATCAAGTACATCGGATGCGTCAATAGCTTTTTTAGACAAGCCGCCAAGACTTCCGCGTGTTGCCATGCTTCTGATGAAAACACCATCTGCCATTCCAATGTCAGTCATTCGAACACGATCACCAAGAAGTGCGCCTCCGGTGAACGGACTGGTGGGATCAACAGCAATTATTCCGATTTTTTTATTTTGTTTAAGAAAATATTTAGCCAGCTGATTTGTGATAGTACTTTTACCCGCACCTGGAGGTCCTGT
>DATHSU010000137.1:0-6125 GCA_035463895.1 Ignavibacteriaceae bacterium
TTTCCCAGGAAGTAAAATCCTGCTGCAGTAATGGCGAGAAAAAGAAAACTGAAGTATCTTTTGTCTTATTTGGAAATGATGAGTCCTTTAGAGAAAACCATCAATTGCCTAATGATTACTCTTTGAGCACTCCGCAGGGAAAGATGATTAAATTTTCCACACTAGAAGGAAAAGATGCCAATGCATACTTCATTAAATCTAAAAGTGAATCGGATATATTCATTCTGGTAATTCACGAATGGTGGGGACTGAATGATAATATAAAACGTGAATCTGATGAGTTAAAAAAGACGCTCGGTGATGTGAATGTTTTAGCTTTAGATCTTTATGATGGTAAAATAGCTGTTACCAGGCAAGATGCGGCTGAGTTAATGCGATCAGCCGATGCTGAGAGAATAAAACAAATTTTTAATGGAGCTGTAAAATTCGCAGGTGAAAATGCAGAGTTCGGTACAATTGGCTGGTGCTTTGGCGGCGGATGGTCACTCCAGATGAGCATCTGGCTTGAAGATAAAGGTAAAGCATGCGTTATGTATTACGGTATTATTGAGAATAGTCCGGAAACATTTGCAAAATTAAACGCCCCTGTACTAGGAATTTTTGCAAAAAATGATGGCTGGGTAAATCCTGAGGTTTATGGAAACCTTGAGAAGAATATTAAAGCAGCTGGTAAAAAGATTACGATAAAAGAATATGATGCCGATCATGCTTTTGCTAATCCCAGCAACCAGTATTTTGATGATGAAGCTGCTCAAGATGCTAAAAATTATGTGATAAACTTTTTTAAGCAGTATTTACTGAATTAATTTGGATAGGTGACAAAAATAAAAGAGGCTGTCTCACAACTCATTTTGTTATGGTAGTCGCAAGCTTCAGCTTGCGAAAATATAACAAATACGCAACTTGAAAGTTGCGGCTACCTTGTGTTTAAGACTTTTGAGACAGCCTCTTTTTTAATAACCTAATTATTTCTTCAGCAAGTCCCTAATTTCCGTTAAAAGAGTTTCTTCCTTAGTTGGTTCAGGAGGTGGAGCAGGTTTTTCTTCTTCTTTTTTCTTTAGAGAATTCATTCCCTTAATAACCATAAAAATTGCAAAAGCTATTATTATAAAATCTAACACAGTCATTATAAAAGTACCATAATTTAAAGTTACTGCTTCGACTTCATCAGTAGCTTCTTTTACAATGATTGATAAATTACTAAAATCAACACCACCCAGCAGTACACCAATTGGTGGCATTATAACATCACTTACAAATGAAGAAACTATCTTGCCGAAAGCACCGCCGATGATGATACCAACGGCCATATCTACAACATTCCCTCTCATTGCAAATGCTTTGAACTCTTGTAACATTTTCATAAAACTACTCCTATCTATTTCATATTTAAATATTGATTGGAAAATCAATGTTTGAAAATTAAGTATTACTAAGAAAACTTAAAACTAATTGCTATCCATTCTTCCATTTGATGGGTTTCAATTTTTGTAAATCCTGCTGTATTGTAAATTTGTAAAATATCCACTTCATCAAAATAAAGCAGCCCTGACACTATCAAAATACCGCCTGGTTTGATTCTTGCTTTAATATCATTGCATATTTCAATTAAGATTGTTTTTTGGATATTTGCAAGGACAAGATCAAAATTATTCTCGTTAATTTCATTAATGGTGCAAATTCTAAAATCTATTTTTCCAGCCGTATGATTCAATTCAGAGTTTTCAATGCTGTTATTGTAGCACCACTCATCAATATCATTTGCAATGACTGAAACTGCACCCAGCTTGACGGCGGCTATTGCTAAAATTCCGGTACCAGAACCAACATCAAGAACTTTCATTCCGGGTTTAATAGAATTTTCCAGCAGACGCAGTACCATCTTGGTAGTTTGATGCTCGCCGGTACCAAAAGACATTTTGGGATCAATGGTTAATACAATTTCACCGGGTTTTGCAAAATATTCTTTAAATGTTGGTTTAATTATTATCCGATTGCTTATCCGTATAACTTCTCTGCTTTTCTCCCATTCTTCATTCCAGTTCTTTTCTTCGATAAAATTTTCCTCAACATTAAAACTTCTTAGCATCTTATTTTTAACAAGAGTACTCAAAATATTTTCAATATCAGTTCGTGATATTGATGATGAAAAAACCTTAAGGCAGTTAACTTCCTCGCTCAATCCGGTGATGTCTAATTCCCAAAGAATTCCAGAGAGCAAATCTGTATTAAATGGTTCAGCAGTTATTAAAAATTCTTTATTTATCATAGAACTATTCACTTATACTCTGCTAGAATTCTACAGATTGCATCCTGAAACTCTCTTGCTCTGCCTGCCTGATTAACATAATTTTGAATAAGTATTGAAAAAGTAATTTGATTGCCATTTGTTGCAGTAACATAACCGGAAAGTGCACTAACTCCGCTAAGTGTTCCGGTTTTTGCACGAACATTACTGAATGCTGCAGTATATGTCATTCTTTTTGCAAGGGTACCGTCAACTCCTGCAATTGGTAATGTTTGAATCAGATTTCTTAACACCTGAGGCTCATTCCTATAAATATTTTTTAACATATCCGCAATAAGTTCAGCAGAAACCAAATTATAATGTGAAACTCCGGAACCATCGACAATTCTGTATTTTGCAGGATCGTGTCCGCTTAACTTAATAACTTCGTTAATTACTTTTACGCCGTTTTCAAATGTTGCAGGCCTTCCATAAAATCTTTCTGCTAAAGCTAAAAGCACCATCTCAGCACTTAAATTATTACTATTCTTATTTACATTTGTAAGTACCGGTATTATTGATGTAGTTATTGAGGTAACATATTTATTAATCAGAGGTAAAGTAGAAATGTTCAACTCACCGCTAACAGAAATACCATTCTTTATTAATGTCTCTTTGAATAATGATAAGAAATAATATTCGGGATTAACAACATTTACTTTTCTGTCTCCATCTGGATTATTGTTAGTTCTTCCTAAACTGACTCTTCCAGCTGCTATAATCTCATTCTTCCTGTCAAACCAGTTTCTAGTTATTAAGAAATTTTCTTCATCTTTGCCAAATACTGTCATCGTGTTATTTCTGATACTAAAGAAATCAGAAGAAGGATTAAGAATAACTTCGGCCGGTTGACCAACATTAGTTCCTCTGAGGTTAATGCTTACAGAATTAGCATTGATATTTAATGCGCTTAAATAGGGAGCATCTGTTGAAGGGTCATCATCCCACATCCAGCCGGCGCCCCAGTAAAGCGAATCTTTAAATGAAAGATCGGCATAAATATTTCCTGAAATTGCTATAACATTCATTGTTTTAAGTGCCGTAACAAAACTGTTCAGGTCAGCTGTTGTAATCTCAGGATCACAACCTCCTTCTATATAGAGATTGCCATATAATGTGCCGGCGGTTATTTCTCCATCGTAGTATAGTGAAGTGATGAATTGATATTCATCTCCAAGATATAATAATCCTGCAATTGAAGTAAAGAGTTTCATATTTGAGGCGGGGTGCAGCAGTAGTTTTTCGTTAACTCTGTATAAATATTCCTGAGTGGTAAGGTTATAAATATCAGCAGCTATTATTGAGGATTGAAAATATTCATCTTTCAATAGCTGATCAATCTGCTGCTTGACACTCTGAGAATAGATTATTGTAAAGCTGTTTAAAGTAAACAGCATTAAAAAAAGTTTAAGCATAATCTTAACAAGTACAAATTAGAAATACTCTCTTACTCTGAACTCAGCACCTATTTCATCTGCAACAACTTTTCTGGACTTCTCAATTTCAACTTCATCTAATGAAACAACACTCATTACAACTTTTTTAACATAAGGTTTAGATGCTTTAGCAAAATTTATCATTTCAAAAAAATGTTTTTCATCAAGTCGCATCAATTGTGCATACTGACCGGGATCAAATGAATTAAAACTAATGGATACAACATCTATAAGATCTTTCATCTCGGGCGTTATATCTTTATGATTAATTAAATTTCCGTGACCATTAGTGTTAAGTCTGGTTTTACCGCCATTAGCTTTAACATAAACAGCAACTTGCTTAACAATTTCCCACCTAATTGTGGGTTCACCGTAACCGCAGAAAACAATCTCCTCATATTTTTTTGGATCGCCGATCTCTTTTATGTACTCATCAGCGGCTGGTTCTTCAGACTTTTTCATTCCAAGGTTAAAACCGCTTATAACTGGAAAAGTATTTCTTTTACAAAAAGTGCAATCTGCATTACAGCGATTTGTTACATTTATATAAAGTGATCTTCCCAGCGGATAAGTAAAATTTATTTCGGGTGACTTACCAATGCCAAATAACCGGAAGGCATTGTATGAAGTTATTTTTGCCACTTCTTCTAATGGGACTTTATGAATTTCCGAAATTTTTTTGGCTACATATTTAACATATGCCGGCTCATTTCTCTTTCCGCGGAATGGAACAGGTGTCATAAAAGGAGAATCTGTTTCAAGAAGAAGATTATCTAAACCAATTTTTTCAAGCACTGATCTTACATCACCTCTGTTCTTAAAAGTAATGTTTCCTGTGAAGGAGATGAAATGATTCATCTTAATATATTCAAACGCATCATTGAGAGAACCGTTAAAGCAATGAAACTGTGCCTTTAAACCTTTTCCGCAATACTGACTTACTATATCCATCATATCTTTATCAGAATCACGGTTATGAACAATTATTGGCAAGTTCAATTCTATAGCTAATTCTATTTGTGCCTTAAATACCTCAATTTGTTTTTCGGGTGGCGAAAAATCATAATAATAATCTAACCCGATTTCACCAATGGCAATTATTTTTTTGTGTTGTGCAAGATCCTGAATTTTAGTAAGGAGGCTATAATTCCAATCCTTACTATCGTGTGGATGAATTCCCGCAGCTCCATAAACTATATCATATTTTTCACATAAGCTGATGGTTTGCTCAGCTGTTTCAAGGTCAGTAGCCGGCACAATTATTTGATCAACACCTGATTCTGTAGCCCGGTTAACGACTTCATCAAGATCATGACGAAAGTTTTTATAAAATAAGTGTGAATGAGTATCTATAAGCATATTAAATCAAGTTACCTCTCCAATTAAAAGAACATGTTCTTTATTATCATGAATAATTTGAAATGTTTCAACTTCATCTTTCGGGGATATTACAGCGATCAATCCTATTCCAAGGTTAAATACTTTTCTCATCTCTTCAGATGATATATTCCCTGCACCTTGAATAAGTTTAAAGATTGCAGGTATATCCCAGTTGCCCCAATGGATATTGAGGTTTAGATCGCGAGGAATTATTCTCATAGTATTGCCAATAATCCCTCCTCCGGTAATATGAGAGAAGCCATTGACTTGGATATGCTTAGTTAATTCTGAAATTATTGATAAATATGAACGATGAATTTTTAACAGTTCATCTCCAAGAGTACAATTTAATTCTGGTAAGTGCTGATCAAGTTTAAATTTTGATAGGAGAACTTTTCTGGCCAGCGAATAGCCGTTAGTGTGAAGTCCATTAGAAGGAAATCCTAAAAGAAGATCGCCCTTTTTAATTTTACGGCCGTCAATAATTTTTTGTTTTTCGACCATACCTACGATAGTTCCAGACATATCATATTCTCTATCGTGATAGAAACCAGGCATTTCTGCGGTTTCACCTCCAATAAGAGCACAGCCGTTTTCTATACAAGCAATTGAAAACCCTCTAATAACCTCACTCGCAATTTCGGGATCCAGCTTTCCAGTTGCAAAATAATCCAGGAAGTAAAGGGGTTTGGCTCCACAAACAGCAATATCATTGACACAATGATTCACTAAATCCTGACCAATTGTATCGTGCCGATTAGCTTCAAATGCAACTTTTAATTTTGTGCCAACACCGTCTACACTGGACACCAAAACAGGGTTTTTATAATTTTTCAAATCTAACTCATAAAACGCTCCAAAATGACCTATATCTGCCAATACCTGTTTATTAAAAGTCGATTTGGCAAAACCTTTAATTTTTTGAACGGTTTTTTCTCCGGCTTCGATATCAACACCCGATGACTTATAGCTTTCCTCCACAAAAACTCCACTTTTATATTACAAAAGAAAACTTATTTTAT
>DATHSU010000138.1:0-5078 GCA_035463895.1 Ignavibacteriaceae bacterium
TGGCAGGATGCTAAGTTTGGAACAATTCCGAACATTATAATTCTTTTTGTTGCAATAATAGCTTTTGCTGATTGGTCATTTAACCGAAGTGTTGATCTAGAAATTTCAGAAATGTTATCCGCGGCTGTTGATAAAAAAGAAATCCTCACAGAAGATAATGTCACTTATCTTCCATCAATTGTTCAAAAGTGGTTAAAGAATTCAGGCGCCGTTGGAAAGGAGAAAATTTCTTCTGTTCGGTTAAAGCAAAAAGGACAAATGAAAATGAAGCCCGATCAGGAAAAATGGTATGAGGCAAATGCTGTTCAATACTTTACCGTTGATAATCCCGCATTTATCTGGAAAGTTAAAGTTGAAATGATGCCTTTGGTTTACTTCACCGGACGAGATATGTTTAAAGATGGCAAAGGAAGTATGATTATTAAAATTCTTTCGCTGATAAATATTGTAAATGATTCAGATAATGAAAAATTAAATCAGGGAACACTGCAAAGATATCTTGGAGAAATAATCTGGTTTCCAACCGCTGCTGTAAGTCCTTATATAAAGTGGGAAGAAGTTGATTCACTTACAGCCAAAGCCACAATGACTTACAAAGGCACAATAGGTTCCGCTGTTTTTACATTTAACCAAAATGGCGACTTTGAAAAATTCAGTGCTATGCGTTATATGGGAACAGAAGAGGATTCACAACTTAAAGAATGGGTAATTACTCTTAATGAATACGCAGTCTACGACGGAATTAATATACCAGTAAACGGTGAAGCAACATGGAAATTGGACGATGGAGATTTTACCTGGTATAAACTTGAGATTTATGATGTTGTGTATAATAATGATTAATTATCAGCTAAATCCGTTCTTAAATTCTTAACATCATTGATTAAGATTCTATTCACTTTTTCAGGTTCCTCAAATACAGGGGTATGAGCTGATTGGTCAAAAGTATAGAAACCTTTTATTGGCGCTTTAATTTCATCAAAATATTTTTTTGCTAATTGGTATGAACAGGTATAATCATATAGTCCGTGGAAAAAATAAATTGGCACTTTAAAATCATTCTTAGTTTCTATAAGGTTTGTGCGTATCATTTTCTCCCAGTTTTGACTTATACCGAATTTTGACTTACCAGCCCACAGATGATATTTATCCGTCAGCGAATATTCGCTAAAGTATAATGATGGCAGAAAGAGATCTGTGACTATATTTTTCATATCCCTCATTGTTCCTATACCAAGCTCGTGCATCGCATCGTCTCTCATCTTCAAATATTCTATTGGTATTTTGTTTTGATCATTAAAACTAAATTTCTCAAAGTACTCACCCATTTTTTTGTTATTCATTTCTCTATACTTGTTTAAGATATAATCATAAGCAAGTTTTTCAGATAAAAACTGATCTGACATTTGAGCCATTCCAATATATGCTTCGTATAATTCCGGCATCTTATCAATGACATACACACCAAGAAATGTCCCGCCCGAATGTCCCATAAGATATATTTTCTTCTTATTAAACCGCTCTATTAAATACTTTGTTAATACGATGGTGTCGTCAACAAGCTGTTCTATCGTAGCTCTATTCTGTGAAGAACCGGAGCCGTATGATATTCCGCAATTTCTTTGTTCCCACCAAACAATTGTAAAATTATCCTCGAGATGTGTTGGATATTTTTCTGTTAAAAAATAAACCGGCATTCCTCCATGTAAGTATAAAATAACAGGGTTGTCCAGATTTTTACCTTTGATAATCATCCCTTGCTTTAATCCATTTATTTCAAGGAATAATTTTTCCGAAATGCTGTTTGTAAGTTTATTACCATTTTCGTCTAAAAACTGTTTGGGTTTGCCGGGACTGAGAATCAATAACGTTATAAACACAACTACAATCAGCAATACAAGAAATACTAAAATATATAACATAGCTTTCTTCATTTTACTTATTAGAATATCCCCTTTATTTGTCCATCCATTCTTTAAATGCAGATGATCTTTCCACACTCACAAGTGCTTCAACATCTTTTGGCTCGGGAGGATTTAATTCTATTTTTATCCTTGAACGAGAATAAGGAATCATATTCTTTATTGCACTAAATGCAACTATCATTTTTCTGTTAATTCTGAAAAACTTTTCGGGATCAATTATTTCTTGAAGTTTATCAAGAGTAAAATCAATAGGAAAAGTATTACCAGATAATGTCGTAAGAAAAACATTTTTCTCCATTGCATAGAAATAAGCGACTTCATTAATCTCAACCTTCTTAATCTTTTGTCCATATTGAATTAAAAATCTTTTCTTGTAAATAATTTCTTTGTTTTGAATGCTTCTGATTATTTCTTCAAAATCCATCAGGTAAGATGACTTGATGTTTTTGTGCTTATTTAGACTTTCACGTAACTCTTCTTTCTTTATTGGCTTAAGAAGATAATCAATGCTGTTAAGCTTGAAAGCTTTGATTGCATATTGATCATACGCTGTTGTGAAGATAATCGGGACATCAACATCAACCTTTTCAAATATTGAAAAGCTTAATCCGTCCTCAAGCTGAATGTCGAGAAAGATTAAATCCGGTTTGGTTTGTTTAAGATACTTGATTGATTGCTCAATAGAAGTAAGCTTTACAGAAATTTCAATTGAAGAATCAATCTCTTTGATTAACTCTTCTAATCTTTCTGCCGCAAGTTTTTCGTCTTCTATAATTATTGCTTTCATATTTTTCTCTCTGTGTTACTCTGTGTCTTCCCTGCCTACGGGCAGGCAGGTCTGTGGCTCTCCGTGTAACCAATCTCCTTTAATTACACAGAGATTCAAGGAGAAGGCACGGAGAGCCACGGAGATTATTCGGGTTTTATCAACGGAATTTTTGCAAAGTATTCTTTTTCAGTAACTAAAAACTTCGGATGATCTTCTCCCAGCAATTCATATCTTTTATTCAGATTGTTTAAACCAACGCCTTTTGAATTAGCGATTTTAATCTTTGGCTGAAGATTATTAACTACTACCAGACAATCATTTTCATTATAAATTTTTATGAACAAAGGACTTTCCGCAGCAGCTTTATTATGTTTGAATGTGTTCTCAAGCAGTGTCTGCACAGCAAGCGGCGGAACCAGAAAATTCAACTTAGATGCATCAACATTTATTTCCATATCTACCGCTTTATCGAATCTGATCCTTTGAAGAAATAAAAATGATTTGGCAAAATCTATTTCCTCTCTTAACTCAACAACCGGTTTTTCAATTACATCAAGTGTATAGCGGTAAACAGAGGAAAATTCATCCACAAAATTTTGTGCTTTGTCAGAATCTTTTTTTATTAGTGACGAAAGAACATTTAAACTGTTAAATAAAAAATGAGGATTAAGCTGGCTTTTCAAAGTCTCATATCTCATCTCTGAGTTTTCTCTCTCAAGTCTTTCTGCCTTTATAAGTGACTGCTGACTTTTTTTGAACCAGACAATAGCTTCTATAACTGAAATGATAATAATATTTAGAACAGAAGTAATAAGTGAATTGTTAATGATGTTTTTGAGCAATCCATCTTCATAAGGCATTAATGTTCCGGCAATTAAAGTTATCAGAGTGCCGATAATTACACCAACCGTTATTGTAAGAACAAACTCTGCCGGAATTCTTGCAATTAACTTGCTTGGAAGAGGGAATATTTTATCAAGCCCGTTTATTATTTGAAGATCAAGAAAAACCAGTATCAGCGCAAAGACAAAACTGAAAGATGTTCCAATCGCCAGTCGGATTATATAATTTCCAATGTTAGGAACGACAATAAAACCAGTAACATAATTGTAAGTAATAATTATTAGCTGAACAAAAAACGCCAGAAGTAAAATTGTCAGCACAGTATATTTATTTAATTTCATTTTCACACTTCTAAATTCGTTAAAAAGTAATTAAGATGCTTCCCAAATCTTTTTTTTAGTAAACAAGTTTAATTATGCATTCCTAATTTTTGGGAAAAATAAATCACGAGCACTCAGTCCGCCTTGCACTGCAAAAACCACGTATAGAATTATAAAAAGACCATCAATAATGCCCGTAAACCAAAATGTTGTTGGAAAATCCTGAACACAAATCATATATGCATAAAGCTGTATGACATAAAACAGACGGCCAATGATAAGACATCCAACATTAAAAGCGTATCGTTCAATATTTATTGCAGATAAAAACTGTAAATAGGCAAAGCAAATAAAAAATGATCCTAATAAAACAGAGAGAAACGGGTCAATGGACGGATCATCAATTTTACGGCCGGAACCAATGAAGAAGAAATATTGAATAGCAGCTATGGTATCCCAAACTCCACTCAAGAAAAATGTTATAGCTAAAGGTTTTAAATTATTTTTGTTCATTTTTTAATAGCTTTCAATTTTATTGTTTTCTCTTCAATGCATCATTAAAGCTTTGTCATACATTTGTCAATAGAAACCGGGAGTTGTTTACACTCCCGGATTACGTTGATCATTTTGTTTAGAAAGACCAGGACAACCCAACTCCAACTGATAGATAATTCAAATCAACAGAGGTGCTTACATTTTCAATTTCGATATCCCGATTGAGCGAACGATATCTTAAACTTGGCAACAGAGAAAATTTTTCACTCAACGGAATTACCAAGCCAGCTTCTGCCTGCCAGCCCAATCCATGCCCCGAATCAATAATTATATCACCACCGTTATTCTCAATTTCAATGTGATTATATGTTCCGCCGGCTCTTACAAGATAGCTTAAACCTGATTCTCCAATCGGATGAATAAACTGAAAACCAAAAGTGTATCCGGTTTCTTCAAAACTTGCATCAGTCCCTGCAAATGATTGATCAGCAGCAAAGTTGTTGTAACTCCATCCTGCATAGGCTGCAAGATGAAGCATAAAACGATAAGCGATAGTTAACTCGGTACCAAAACCTAATCCAAGATCAGCATCTGCAATATCTTGAGTGGCGTAATTGACTCCGGGTCTGAATTCCAAACTCCACTTATCCTGAGCAATTGATTGATTTAATACTGTAAGAAACGTTAAAGCAACGATCGTTAAGAGTAACTTTTTCATTTTGTATT
>DATHSU010000139.1:0-12300 GCA_035463895.1 Ignavibacteriaceae bacterium
TATCCGGAATCTGCATATCTAAATCCGGCATCACAATTTTAGGAATGTTAACTCTGAACCTGTCAGCATCTATATGAATGGAGAAATTTTCACTCAGTACAGAATCTTTTTCCAGTTTCCTGAAGGTTGTGTCAAATCTCATCTGGAAACTCATCTTGTTGAGATTCTTGTTCATCTCAACAAGGTCTTTTTCCACTTCCAAAATGTCTTTTTTGAATTCCTTTTCATCAAATTCAAAAAATTCTGTAAAAATTGTGTCGGGAGTAAAGAAGATGTACCTGCTTTCGCGAGTTGGACTGTTGTCTCTTACATGCCTCGCAAGCTGAAGAAATTCATTACCTTTTACCAGAGAAGGTACAATATTATTATAAATATTTGCGTTCTTACTCCTGGCAAATGCAAGTATCTCAGCTGCAATTGCTTTTTGATAATTCCACAAGTCAGGATTTATGGCAACCGTATTATTATCATTCACTAATACCTGTGCGAGAAGCTCATCTGAATAAGATGAGATGATTGAATCCATTTCTTTACGCTGATTCTCATTAAGTTCTAATGCCTGTACAAATTTTTCTAAATTATTCTCCTCAATAGTTGATGGTGATTTTTTAATTTCAAAGTATTCTTCCCCGCCCGGATCATAGCCAAGTCTTAAAAAATGGCGGTCGGTTTTATCTAACGGCAATTCGGATTTAAATGCAAAATTAAATATATCCTCATTAGTGAGATCGGCCGCAAATAATAATGGTTGAAGATTTTCTTTATACAATGCTGCCAGAGTAGATTTCTGTTCTTCGATTACATCCTTTATAAAATTCGGATAAAACTTAAGTGTTATCATCAATGCAGCTGTTATCATAATAATACTGAAAGCAGGAATCCACTTTTTTGCTTTTGAAAACCAAGGTTTGGCTGTATTAAGTTCAGCATTAAGTCGTGTCTGGAAAAATGGAGCTTCGGGTATCCTTTCAAAGCTGGATGAAGTAACTTCTTTAAGCCGTTTCATATCAGCCAGCTCTTTTTGAAGCTCCAGTGAAGAGCTGATTTTCTTCTCAATATTTTCTTTCTCTGTTGGAGAAAGCTCTCCGTCAATATAGGCGGAAAGTAATTCCATATCTTTCTTTAGTGTTTTCATTTTAGTAGTTCCTTTTCATACGGCTGAAGTATTTTTTTCAACCCTTCCCTCGCTCTGAATATTCTTGATTTCACTGTTCCAATTTCACATTGCATTGTTTCAGCAATTTCCTGGTAGCTGAATCCTTCTATATCCTTAAGAACCAGAGGAATACGCATCTTATCAGGCAATTTGGAAATTGCGTGCTGCACAATTTCTTTAGTATTTGTACTTTCCGGAGAAATTTCATAACCGGGATCTTCCTGGGTATCTTTAAATGGAAGTATGATCCTCCGGATGCTTTTCCGGCGGAGATGATCTTTGCATTTATTGACGGTGATACGGTATAGCCAGGTAGTAAACTGAGATTCGAACCGGAAATTCTTTAAACTGCGGTAAATGGTGATAAATACATCCTGGGCAATGTCATCTATAGAATCCCGTTCATTAAGGGTCAGGTAAACAATATTCCTTACCTTTTCCTTATGCCGCTTAACCAGTTCATCAAATATCTCCTCTTCGCCTTCGATAAACCGTTTAATAAGCGAAAAATCATCATCTAATTTCAGGATCCTTGGGGCTTCCATTTTTTCCTTATTTTCTGAATTCATAGTTTTAGACGCCTTTTTTGTATTCTGGTTCCACAAAACTAAGCAAGATGTAAAATAAAATCTTATCTTTAGGATAAGCGGAATTTATCTTTTAATAATCTTGCATGAATAGAGGCATGTAAGTAAATTCACAATAAATTTTACGGAGATTATTTATAATGAAAACCAAACTTGTTGAGAAGTATAACGCCGTTGTTATTGAACTTAAGGGAAATGTGATGGGCGGCGACGATACAAAAGATTTTACCGAAACTCTGCACAAACTGATTGATGAAGGAAAGAAAAATGTAATTGTGGACCTTTCCGGTGTTAAGTTTATGAACAGTTCCGGTTTGGGTATGCTTATAAGCGGATTGACAACAATGAAAAAAGCTGATGGTCATTTGAAACTTGCAAATGTTACAGATAAAATTGAAAGTCTGCTTATTATTACAAAACTCATCACCATTTTTGAATCCTACGAATCAGTGGATGAAGCTGTAAAAAGCTTACCGGAATAATTTCTTAATAGAGTTTTAGATTTTCTAAACTCCGGATTTTCATTCGGAGTTTATTTTTTGTAAAAAAATAAAAGTTAAGGTTTTAATACGAATGAGCGCAACTGTATTGGTCGGCTCCCAATGGGGCGATGAAGGAAAAGGTAAAATTGTTGATATACTCAGTGAAAAATATAAAATCGTTGCCCGGTACCAGGGTGGTGCAAATGCCGGACACACCGTTATTATAGGTGACAAACAGTATATACTTCATCTTATTCCGTCAGGTATATTAAGAGACGATGTTATTTGTGTAATAGGAAACGGTGTTGTAATTGATCCTTCAGCACTTCTTGAAGAGATTGAAATCCTTGAAAAGAACGGAATTAATGTTGAAGGAAGACTTTACATCAGCCACAATGCTCACCTGATTATGCCGTACCACAAGCTTTTGGATTCCATCAGTGAAAGTGGTGAACAGAAAATCGGTACTACAGGCAGAGGAATAGGACCCTGCTACATTGATAAATATGCCCGCAAGGGAATCCGTATTGTTGATCTACTTGATAGAGCAGAACTTGAAAAGAAAATAAGAGCCAACCTGAAAGAGAAAAACGAATTACTAAAAAAAGTTTATGAACACGAAGGACTGGATGTAGATTCAATTGTAAAAGATTACCTTGAATTTGATAAAGCCATTGATAAGTATATAAAAGATGTTCCTGCTTTTCTGAACCAGGCGCTTAATGAAGGTAAATCCGTATTACTTGAAGGTGCACAGGGGACATTACTTGATATTGACCACGGCACCTACCCTTTTGTTACATCAAGCAGTCCTACCTCTGGTGGAGCCTGCACCGGAACCGGAATACCGCCAACAAAAATTGATTCCGTTATTGGAATAGTAAAAGCTTATACAACAAGAGTAGGCAATGGTCCTTTCCCCACAGAACTTCTGAATGAAGAAGGTGAAAAGTTAAGAAAGATAGGCGCCGAATTTGGAGCAACTACAGGAAGACCCCGCCGATGCGGCTGGTATGATGCCTTTCTTTTAGCCTATTCTCAAATGGTAAACGGCATTACCTCTGTTGCAATAACAAAACTTGATGTGTTGAGCGGATTTGAAAAGATAAAAGTCTGCATTGGTTACGAGTTAAACGGAAAAAGATTGAAATCATATCCTTCATCAGTTGATCAGTTATCATCCGTCACACCGATTTATGAAGAACTTGACGGATGGGATGAAGATATAAGCAATTGTTTATCGTATGATGAACTGCCTGCAAAAACAAAAGAGTATCTTGAGTTTATTGCAAAACATTCAGGAATAAAAATTGATATCATTTCCGTTGGTCCAAAGCGTAAGCAGACTTTCTTTGTTTAGTTTTTTAATTTCTAAACACCGAGCAGTCTCATAAGCAGAAAAATTATCAATCCGGCAGTTGCTCCGAGATAGATTCTTCTGATGTTATTCCTTCCGCCTTTTTCATCGGCATTTAATAATTTTATTGATGGATACGCAATTGAAATGTCCATTATTAAAATAGGAATCAGGTAAGCCGGAGAAAACCAGTTAAGAATAAACGGAACAAAAGACAGCAGTACAACAAAAAAGAAAATAAAGACGCTGATCTTTATAGCGGTTTGCTTTCCGAATTTTATTGCTAGTGAAGCTGAGTTAATTAACCTGTCCCCTTCCATATCCATTGCATCGGCTGCAATTTCCTCCCCCAAATCAACCAGTGCTGCAATAACAGCAAAGAACCAAACGATTTTATTGAATGGTAATCCAACTGTAATTCCGCCGTAAATAAAAGTCATACCCACAGAAAAGCTTACCAGCAGGTTACCCGGCAAACCGCTTTTTTTAAACTTACGGTTATACAGAAATCCAATTACGGAAACCAGGATAACAGTAAACAGCGCACCAATGTTTATCAATAAACTTATTACTAATCCTGATGTAAAAAGAAATATTGCAAATAACAATGCTTCTGTTTTTGTTACTACACCTGATGGTATCGGGCGATCAGGTGCATTTATCATATCAGTCTCAACATCAAAATAATCATTAAGCACAAGAATTGAAGCTGAGATAAAAAAGATTGAGAAAAAACCATAGATGATTTCTGTTGGTGCAGCAAAATCTCCTAGGGCAAGAAGCTGACCCATCACTACACATATTCCTGCTGAGAATGGGAGTTCGAATCGTATTAGTTTGAAAAATCCTTTAACTTTTTTCATATCTGGAAAACGATGAGTTATATATTTTTTAACTGTTGGCAAATTAAATGATGCACTTAACAATAATTTTAGTACAAAGAGTAATCTTAAAGCCATTAAAGCTTCTGTATCTGAGAAAATTAAGTTTCAACTGGGGTTTTGTTATTTATTTTACTATTCGCGAAAAATTATTAACAGACTTCTGCTGATTATGCTGAATTACAATACTATCAATACTTACATACTCAATCTTTAATGAAGTATTTACTTTCGTAATGGCATTATCTTTATTTATTGTTTTGTGTTCTTTATTTCGGGTGGAATACCATACATAAAAGCTGAATAAAATTAACCCTTAAAATCCATATCCAACACTCAAGCCGGCAAGAGGCCAGAATCCTATTTTGCCGAATAAAGGAGTGAATCCTGCACGGAATACAAACCCTTCTTCATTTCTCTGGTATCGATAACCTATTGTCAGCGTTCCCAAAACACCGGAACCTGTAAATTCTTTATCATCGCTGATAAAAGAAAAACCGGAATTTTCTGATTGTGAAATTATTGTGGCTCCAATACCTAACTCAAATTTGCTGTTGCCTTTGCCTACCAGGTAGTTAAGCATTAAGGGAAATGAAACTATCGACTCCGCAATCGGTTCAATATAACCGACACCTGCACGCGCTCCAAAGGATTCGGTGAACATTCTATCGTAATTCAGCGAATAAATTATTCCATTCCCCAAGAATTCGATATAAACAGAGTTGCGTGCCGGATCTGTTTGTGCCTGTGATGGGAAATATAATACAGCTACCAATAAAAACACAGATAATGATTTCATAGATACACTCCTTAATTTTAAAATACAGAACGGACAACATATTAACCCGTTTAAAAAGTATTACCTGATTCTTTTCTTCCGATCAATCATCTGCTGTGTGCAGAAGCTCTCCCTAACGCAGCTATCTCCTCATTTGATGGGAACTGAGGATATACTCATATAAGTCAATCGAAACTTAAATCAATTATCCCTTAAAGTCCATTAACCTCTGACCAGTATCTTTAAAAAACAAAACCCGGATCTGTTAAATCCGGGCTTTTAATTTTTTTAATCATTGTTTTTTATTTATTTCATCAGCGTCATTTTGCGGGATTCAACAAAATTACCCGCCTGTATTTTGTAAATATAAATTCCACTGGATAGATTACTTGCATTGAAATTAATTTCATAAACTCCGCCGGATTTTTGTTCATTTACTAATGTTGCTAATTCTCTTCCAAGTACATCATAAACGCGCAGCGTTACAAATTCGCTTGTTGGAATTGAGTAAACTATTCTTGTTGAAGGATTAAATGGATTCGGGTAATTTGCTTTAAGTTCATACTGAAAAGCAATTATTCCATCATCAATGGAAGTTGGGGATTCAATTGTGAAAGTTTTTTCAGCGGCAAACTCAGAAGCTAAAAATCCGTTATCCACAGCCTGAACGCTCCAGTAATACTCACCGGGTTCAAGTCCGCGAATCTGCCAGGATGTATTGTGATTCGTGTTTCCAAAAGCAGGAATGGATCTTAAACCAGATTCTTGGGAAGACATTGCTGAATAAATATCAGAAGCGCCGGAGCTTGTTCCAACGCGAAGATTATAAGTAATTGACTCAGTTCCGGTTTCAGGATCAAATGATTCATCCCACATCAGCTTAACAATATCTGCTCCAATCTCCTCATTTAGTCCGGTTGGAATTGAAGGTCTGCTATTCGGCGTTGAAGAAATATTTTCATAAAGATAAGTAACATAAGTTTGATTGTCCTTATCATAACCAGCAAGCATTAAATCAAGTTTTCCATTGTTATTGAAATCGCCCCATGAAGCCACGCTTAATGCAAGCTGCTCAAGTGAATCTTCAGATGCTGTAAAATTTCCGCTTCCATCATTTAGAAATAGTTTTGTAAATGGTTCAATTCCTAGAGCATTGTTAGAACCTGAAAGTAGAATATCAATATTGCCGTCGTTATTAACATCAGCCCAAATACCGGTGCTGTTTATCATCCCTGGTAGCTCGACATCAGCTTTTTCAAAAGTATCATTACCCATATTCTTATAGATAGCAGTGAATGCAGCATCAAATCCAAATAATTCAAACTTGCGATCACCTGTTACGAGTAAATCCAATAAACCGTCGTTGTTATAATCTCCCCAGCTAACTGAACCAGTGAATATTCCAGCTATATTAGTTTGAACTTCAGAAAAAGTTCCGTCGCCATTATTTCTATAAAGTTTGGTTACGCCTTTGGAGATATTATTATCTATATCATCTTTGCCTGCAATTACAAGATCAAGATTACCGTCATTATTAAAATCTCCCCAGGCAGCACTGCCCTGCCATACTCCAACTAAATTAACTGCAACTTCTTCAAATTGTCCGTTACCGAGATTACTGTATAATTTGGATGTAGGATTAAAATCTCTGTCGAGTCCGGAAATCACAAAATCGATTGTTCCATTGTTATCGAAATCTGCGCAGGCAATCGAAGCATAGTACATTCCCGTTATGTTGTTGGATGTCTGAGAAAATGTGCCATCACCATTATTTATGTAAACTTTTGTTTCGGGTCTTTGAAGAAGCTGATAATAACCGGAAATTATTATATCAAGAAGTCCGTCGTTATTAACATCAACCCAGGCGCCTGCTCCGTTTGACAGTTTTAGAAGAAATGAATTTTGATTAAGTGTAAATGTGCCGTCGCCATTATTTTTATAGATGGTGGACGTTCCAGCCCAGGGGTAAGGTCCTCCGACAAAGAGTATATCCAGAAAACCATCGTTGTTGTAATCACCCCAGATGATATTTCCACCGGTAAAACCTGGAAATTCAAGCTCTGTTTTGGAAAAATTTTGGGGAAATATGAAATTTGATGCAAAAAATAACATCAAAGGCAGAATTAGAAGAGCCTTGCGAATCATTGAAACCTCCGTAGATTTTGATCTAGAATTAGGTAAAATTAAAACTATTTTTAAGAAGTTTTAGTTCCATTTAATCCTAAAAAGTGCATTTTTTTGAAAGATACGAAAAAGGCACAGAATTTCTTCAAACTTGTGTGTTAATCTGGTTAATAATGACGATTTAATAATTACTTAACAAAGCTAAATCAGCTTTTCTCTAAGTTTTTTGATAGTCATCGGAGCACTGCCTTCAAAATGATTATTTACATTTACATAAACATCAACTTTTTTTGATGACAGGAAATTAACTATTTCCAATATCTTATCAAGTTCATCGTCCCTGTTATCAACAATGCTGTTCCATATACTGCCGGTTCTCTCTTCAATACCTTTTCTGTCGGGTCCGTGCAGTCTTATTATTGCTGTTTGTTCAATGAATTCTTTATGCTTGTTAAAAACCTCAGGTAAAGGCGGCATGTAATAACCCTGCAGAAAAACAAATGCCAGATTGTTCATTCTAATGAATTCAAAAAAGTTTTTATTCAGATAGTTCGGATTCCGGATTTCAATACCCAAAGTGAATTTCCGGATAATTTTTTCGAGGAATGATTCGAACATCTCAATGAACTGAATCTGGCTGCTCATTTTTTCCTTGTTCAGATATTCAAACTGAAACATCAGCACACCGATTTTTGATTGCATTGATTTTAATGATTCTAAGAAAGTGTTGAAAAGCTGAGAATCAAAGAAATGCGGATTAACAATAAGCGGGTCTGTTTTTTTCTTTTTATAAAAGTGTGTTAATGTAATACTGTTCGGAATTTTTATTGTAAACTTAAAATCATCCGGAACGGAGTCATTGTATTCTTTAACAGTTTTCTTAATCGGCAAAGTAATTTTATCCACTCCGTGTAATGACCAGAACCACTGATCAATTTCCACTGTGTTGAAATGTTTTGCATATTCTTCAAGGAAATTAAACTTTGAAATGTTAGGATAAACAATCCCCTTCCACGAATCGTATTTCCAGCTGCAGGTTCCAATTCTTATCATAATTTAAGTAAAATTAATTGTGAGTATATTTATATTGAGCATAAAAAGGTTTTTGACCTTTTAAAATTCACCTAAACATAATAAATTATTTTTAAAATCCGGAAATTCTTTTGAATAAATTATTTATCCCTATCAAAATATTTATAGTCTTACTGATAATCGATTTAGTAACGGCACAGCCTATTATAATTGCGCACCGCGGAGCAATGGGTTATGCCCCGGAAAACACCCAGGCTGCATTCAAACTTGCTATTGAACTTGGTTCAGATGCAATTGAACTGGATTTAAGACAAACGAAAGATGGAGTGCCGGTTGCCCTTCACGATGCAACTTTAAACAAAACCACTAATGCTCAAGGGAATGTTAAGAATTTTAATTTTGATGAATTACAAAAACTTGATGCGGGTTCCTGGTTTGATAAAAAATACAGTGAAGAGAAAATTCCTTCTTTACAGGAAGTGATCAATCTGTTGAATGATTCAGTCGTGATAATAATTGAACTGAAAGAAGGAAACGAAACTTATCCCGGTATTGAAGAAAAAACAGTATCGCTTATAAGAGAAAACAGTATTGAATCTCAAACTATTTTAAAATCATTTGATCCGAACGTTCTTAGCAGGTTAAAAAAAATTGCTCCGGAAATTCCTTATGCTATGTATATGCATTAAGAATTCCCTGGCTTGGAATGATTATCGATCGGGGTGTTACATTTGGAAGTATTTTCAGTATTGATGCAGAGTATTTACAGCCCCACCGTTTTTTCTTATCTGAATCATTCGTTAAAGATGCACAATCAAGGGGATATAAAATAATTTCCTGGGGCGTAAACAGTGAAGAAGCTATCAATCAATCAATATCTTACAAAGTTGATGGTATTGAAACGGACTATCCGGACAGAGTGTTGAAGCTTTTATTAAATAAAAAAATTCTTGGTGCCCAAAATCGGAAAAACTCTGATTAGTTCTGATTAGTTTCTCAGAAATGAAAAAAGAAAAGCCCCAAATCTTTCGAATTCGGGGCTTTTTGGAGCTGGTGAACGGATTTGAACCGCCGACCGGCTGATTACAAATCAGCTGCTCTACCAACTGAGCTACACCAGCATTTTTGGTACACAAAATTAAGATATTTTGTTTAACTGTGCAAGGATTCTTTTAACCTACAATTACTAAGCTTAATCATCAAGAATATTCAATTCTTCTACCCAGAAAAGCTCACAGGAACCTCCTCCGGTATCATCTCTTCTTAATGAGCTTCGCCAGAACCACCTGTCCTCTGTTGTTACTTCAACAAGGTATCCTTTCATTTCAATCAGACTGCCCTTATACACCTTACTCAGTTTTTTATCTATTAAATCATCAGCAGGAATAATGTGAACATTAGCGCTGTTAGTCATTATTTCGTTACGGGGTATTGGGTAAGAATCTGTTTCCCAACGATACCACCGGTTTCTTTGAGTCACTTTTATTCTGTCAATTACAGCCTGATCTGACATAGGTCCCCATCCAAGAGCAAAATCAACAGGTGATATTTTACTTTCCTTACCTACCGAGAAAGAATTTCTGCTCAAAACTCTAGCTTTAATTTTAAATTCTGCTAAAGCTTTAAACCTGAATTCATTCTTTTCCCATTCTTTGGTATCAGATAAATTTGTTTGCAAAGGTTGTTCTGGCGCGGTCGTTCCCTCAGGATAAGTGATTACCTTTTCTGGCCAGAACAAATAAGCACCAATTCCCAGAAGTATTACAGATGTAATTAAAAGTTTTTTCATTCAACTTTATTAATAAGTTTATCTAATGCTAAGATTTTTCTTCTCCCCAAAATTTCCATCTCCAGAATAGACTTTGAATTGTACCATCTTCTGCCTGATCTTTTTCATTAATTCAAACACTAGTCCTTCATACTCAAACTGTTCGCCGGGATTTAATATTTTACCTGTTTTATCACCTATAAATCCTGCCACAGTATTGTATTCGTCGGATTCCGGCAAGCTGAAATTAAATGTTTCGTTAAAATCATCTATGTGCATAGTGCCCAGTACGTAATACTTTCCATCCTGTAGAAGGCTGAACTGAGGGATATCACCTTTTGTATTGTCTTTAATTTTACCAACTATTTCCTCAAGCATATCTTCCATCGTAATAACACCTTCTGTGCCGCCGTATTCATCTGTAACAACTGCCAAACGCTCACCCTGGTTCTGCATATCTCTTAGAATTTCAGAAATTAATTTTGTTTCGGGCACAAAATAAACTGGTCGGATAAGTTTTCTTAGTGGTATATCATTTTTTTCAATTATGTTTTTTACAACATCCTTTGCGTGAAGCACACCTACAATATTATCAGGATTATCCTCATAACAAGGGACCAATGAATATCCTGATTTAATAATTTCTTCGACATTCTTTTTGTCGCTTTCAACAATATCTATCGCAACCATTTCAGTCCTTGGGATCATCACTTCATTTGCACGAAGATCAGTAAACTCAAAAATGTTTTCAATTATCTCCTGTTCCGCCTCATCCAGTGTGCCTGATTTTACTCCTTCTGAAATAATGTCAAGTATTTCATCTTCGGATGGACGCATTTGTGAGAAATTAGTTTTTTCTTTGATGGGCAGTAATAAAACATTGCTGATAAAATTAATTGATGCAGGTGCAAATCCCAGCACTTTAGATAGAAAAAGAAGTATTCTTATTGAACTCTTTCCTATTTGTTCCGGATATTTGAATGCGAATGCCTTAGGCAGAAGAATGTTAAATATTATCAGGATAATTGTGATGATAAAAACCGCTGTAGCTATCAAAATTATCTGATAGTAGCCGTGCCATAATGTCGGAGCTAATAGATCAAAAATAATCATAAATCCCAGAATTACGGTTAAAACATTAAAAGAGGAGTATAGAAATTGAATGGTTCCGTAAACATTTTCCTGTTTAGTAAGAAAGATTTCAAAAAGTCCGGCTGCTTTGTCTCCTTCTTCTTTCATTTCAGCAATTTTATTTTCACCAAAAGTGGAAAATGCTATTTCGGAAGCAGCTAAGTATGCATCTATTAAGAGAATTACAAAAAAAAGTACTATTTCTGTTGTCATTATAAGTTAAACATTAAAAGAATTTTCAGTGGTAAAAATAGCACTGATTAACAAAAGATGCATTACAACCATATGAACAAATCTTTATATTTGAGCAGTTATTATAAAAAAATCAGAACATATGAAGCCAAAACAAATAAAAATTGCCGATAAAGATAAATTGTTGATTAAATGGGAAGATAACTCAGAAACAACTCTTGTATTGAAGTATATGAGAGATGAATGTCCCTGTGCAGGATGTAAGGGAGAAACGATACTACTTAGAACCTATCGTCCGCCAAAACCACAAATCTTATCGCCGGATATGTATAAAGTTAAAAGTATAGAAGTTGTTGGCGGATATGCAATTCAGATTTCCTGGAAAGACGGGCACAATACAGGAATCTATAGCTGGGATTATATTCGTCAGCTTGAAAAAGATCAGGGAGACAACAAATCTCAGAATTACGAACCTTTGCTATGATTACCAAAAATGAACTAAAATATTTCGCTTCTCTTAATCAAAAAAAGTTCAGACGGCTGGAAAAGAAATTTTTAGCCGAAGGAGTAAAGATAGTATATGAAGGAATAAGCTCCGGATTTCCCTGTGAAATTGTTCTGGCAACAAATGATTTTATTATAGGTAATGATGAGCTTATAAATGTTATAAAGCATAGGTATATTCGATTAGAAGAAATTAAGAATCAGGATTTTGAAAAGATCTCTGATACAAAATCCCCGCAGGGTATCGCCGCTGTTTTTGAAGCTCTGGAAACTAAATTTGAGCAGGATAAATTCACTAAGGGAAATAT
>DATHSU010000140.1:0-1599 GCA_035463895.1 Ignavibacteriaceae bacterium
CAGCATCTTAAAAAATCTTTCGGGAATAATCATGTACTGCGGGATATTAATCTGGTTGTTAATAAGGGAGAAAACCTTGCTATACTTGGACAATCCGGAACAGGTAAATCTGTACTTATTAAATGTATTGTTGGATTAATAGATATTGATGACGGCAAGCTTTTAATATTCGGACAGGATATTTCTGAGCAAAAAGATAAGAAACTTGTCGAAATACGAAAAAAAATTGGTTTCCTTTTTCAAAGCGGTGCTCTTTATGACTCAATGACAGTTAGAGAAAATCTTGAATTTCCATTAAGAAAACAATTGAACAAGTTGTCAAAGGAGGAGTTAGACTCGCTTATAAAAGAATCGCTGCACGATGTAGGACTTGATGAAGCAATTGATAAGACTCCCTCAGAACTTTCCGGGGGTATGCGTAAACGTTTAGGTTTAGCGCGAACACTTATATTAAAACCTGAGATAATGCTGTATGATGAACCTACAACAGGACTTGATCCTATAACATCAAAAGAAATAAGTAATCTTATTCTGGAAGTGCAGAGAAAATACCATACTACTTCCATCATTATTACTCACGATATTGAATGTACTAAGCTAACAGCCGATAGAATTTTTGTAATTAAAGAAGGAATATGTGCTGCAGAAGGAACATTTGACGAACTGGAGAAATCCGAAGATCCCTGGATAAGATCATTTTTTGAATGAAACAGAATGCAATTAAGCAGGAGTATATAAAATGAAAAAGAATTCAGCTAACAAAATTAAACTTGGGATATTTGTTTCCCTTGGTCTGGTAGTACTGATTTTAGCAATATATTTTATCGGGGCAAAACAGCTCTTATTCACAAGTACATTCCGTCTAACTGCTGTGTTCGAAGATGTTGGGGGACTTCAGGCAGGAAATAATGTACGCTTATCCGGAATAAATATAGGAACGATAGAAAGCATAGGTTTAATTAGTGATACAACAGTTATAGTTGATATTGTTATTGATGAAAAAAGCAGAAAGTTTATTAAGAAGGACGCTATTGCTACTATCGGTTCAGAAGGACTTATCGGCAATAAAGCATTGATTATAAATCCCGGAACCGGTGGGAAAGAAAGTATAGAAGATAATGATAGAATTCAGACTGCACAGCCGGTTGATATCGATGATATTCTGGTATCTTTAAAAACTACAATTGATAATACCGCGATGATTACAGGTGATCTGGCTTCGATCGCTAACAATATAGAATCAGGACAAGGAACCATCGGCAGACTTATGATGGATCAAACTTGGAGAGAAAATATTCAGGCTACTATTATTAATCTGAAAGAAGGTTCCGATGAATTTAAAGTTGTTATGGACAAAGCGGGCGAACTCGATAGTATTCTGATAGCCGTAAAAACCACAATCGCATCTACAGCTGCCATCACTAATGATTTAGCATCGATTACAAGCAGTATACAATCAGGCGAAGGAACTATAGGAAGGCTGCTAATGAATACAACGGCTGCAGATAATTTTGATTCCACGATGTTTAATTTGAAAGAAGGAACCGAAGCACTTAAATTACTATTGGAGAAGGCACAAGAAAGCTGGCTGCTGGGAAG
>DATHSU010000141.1:0-3224 GCA_035463895.1 Ignavibacteriaceae bacterium
TCAACCAGGATTTTATCATCTGGCAGCTGAATCTAATATCGGTAAGACCGCTGTATTTACTAATCTTGCTCTTGATCTGCTTGATACTAATCTTGATCTGTCTATTATGTACTTCTCACTTGATGATTCAAGAAGATATACTGCTTACAGATTCTTAAGCATTCTTTCACAGTTACACATTAACAAAATTCAAAAACCGAAGATTGATCCAGTTAACTTTACCAAAATCGTAGATGCAAGAGATAAATTTCTTGATCTGGTTGATACCGGAAGATTGATTGTTAAAGATCTTGGAGATATTACACATATCGATCAGCTGCAATCGATTATTAAAAGCGTCAATGATTTGAATAAGCTTGTAGTGTTCGTGGATGGTCTGTATAACCTGGAAGTTACAGCAGACGGTAACCAGGGAATAAGAATTGAGAATATTGAAAGAGCACAGAAGATTAAACAAATTGTTGATACCTATAAGATACCATTCTTATCGACAGGTGAGCTACGGAAGAAAATGAAGACCGAGGGTAAGAAGACTAAACCAACTCTTCACGATCTTATGGAAACCGGCAAGTATGCATACGATGCAAACGTAGTTTGGCTGCTATCCAACCATACAGTTGATCCGTTAAATAACATAGACACACTTTCACTTGAATTTGCAAAGAATAAGTTGTCAGATTTCAAAGGCGAACAGTATCTGCAGTTTGATAGACCTACAGGAACAATACGGGAAGCAGTGAACATTGTTCCACATAGTAAATTACTGAATGATGATGAAGTAGAACTTGGAGGCGAAAATGAATAATGAGCTCACAATTTCCAATAGTTAAAATCGACAGAACAACAATTAACGAACTATTACCAGTTTTTATAAATAAAGGACTTTTTGCAAAATATGATGATCTGCCCGAAAGGGCGGATCTTCTTGATCAGCTAAAACTTGATCTCAGCGTTTCTGAACTTACGATAGGGCAGGAAAGAGAATATCTTACTAAAATCGGTGAATATAGAACAGATGAATTTGTTGTCCGTGATTACGGAAATTACTTGATCAAATTTACTCTTAATACACATAAAGGAAATCTCAAAGATGATCTGCAAAGAGTAAGACTTAACAAGCTTGGCCATAGAATTGCGATGGTAATATTGTCTGAAGTTTATCATCAAAGGAAATGGACTGACCTTGAAATTCCGAAAGAAAGAATACTCGAGTATCTGGGATATTCCTCCGGCAGCAAACATATTTATGGTGATATAAAAGATATATTGTTCTCGCTCAGATGGCTTGAGTATGAGCTAATTGAGTTTAGAAGCAATAATTCGATTAAACCGAGGATTATCAAAACTGGAAATTTTATTTATGATCTTGAAATAAATCCTAAATCCTATGTGTTGGATATAAATAAGAAATTTGTGGGAACAATTGTTTATGTTTTAACTCGTGATAAATTCACTTTACCGCAAAATGCATTTGAGCGGCTGTATATAGACTACCCTACTGCCTTGTTGCCATTATCAAAAGACTATGTACAGGGTGCTTATTTATTAACCACTTTTCTTATGACTCAGTTAGGTAATAGTAAATTAAATACATCAACTCATAAAGTTATAGCTCAGAGGATTCCAAAGTTGATGGAAATAATGAAACTTAACTACACCAGGGAGGATAAAAACTATCAGGCTTTTCTGAATGCTCTGGAAGAAACCCAGATAATTGACCGGGTAAATCCTGACATAAGCACATTGAAAGATCTAAAGACTTCAAGAATCCAGAGCCAGGTAGTTCATCTATATGTAAAGAAGGACATTAAGCTGTTAGACTCAGACATAAAAAGTAATCTTTTAGTGACATTTTGTAGCTGTAAGTCCTTATATAACAATAACTTAATTTCACTTATATATCTTATATATACTTATATGTAAAATTCCACTCAGCTTACGCGGCGTGGGATTACTATGGAGGGAAAAATGAATCAATTAAATAACAACAAATCATTTTTAGACATTTTAAGAGATACCGAGCATAATGCAAAAGCAAATCTTCTATTTCTAAAGCTTTTAGCCAAACAAAAAAAAGAAGGTAATCCTTTTGATATAGCAAGAACACAGACTTGGAATCCATCGAATGAAACTAAAGCAGGAGTTAATAATAATGGTACAATATAAAGGCGGTAGCGGTACATTAAAAGAACAGGCAATAATAATTATCGGGGCAGAAAATGAATTAGAAGGTGTTGATGCAGAATACGATTATCTGGACAACAATTTTGGAGAATACGAATTTATATCACAAGAATTTATTGGTGAAACGGAAAAGCAGTATGATTTGCTAAGAATTAAGTTGCCAGATGGCACGGAGAGAGAAGTTTGGTTCGATATCAGTGGTTTTTATGGGAGGGAATGATATGTTAAAATTTATCTTTACATTATCCACCCTACTCGACTCTAAATCAGAAGTAAGAATTAAATATTCACCAGAGATGATTATCTCTGGTTTGTTTAACGATAAACTTACTGAAATGGATTGGGTTCTTACTCTTTCTGAATTGGAACTGGTTTATGGATTTGAAATTCCAGAAGAGCTATACGACAGAACAGATCTTACACTTTGTGAGTTTGCTAAAGAACTTTCTCAACTTCAGGTAATATCAGAAGAAACGTATCCTGAATTCTTTGATATTAAATATACTTCGATGAAGTTGACGAAAAGGTATATTGAGTTAGAAAATAAAACTGATACAGACTCAGTTCGTGAAATGGCTGAGATCAATAAAAAGTTCAATGAGCTTGATAGTAGGTTGAAAGGTTTGCTTGGAAATATTTTGGTGAATGTCTTGTTCTGAAATAGGTTGACAAAAAAAAGAAACAATTATAGATAATTTTGTCAACTTTTTTTTAGTATGAGTCACCATTTAACAGAACTGGATTGTTCCTCTGTTCCCAAAAGAAAAGGGCTCTTTCGAGCCCTTAATTTCACAACGACATTATTTCTAAAACTTATTTATACCTAGTTTCCTAAAGAATAATATCCATCTGGTGAACCTGGAACTATTCTGTCATTCGGAACAGAGGAGCTGGCCGGAACAGGTGCGCTAAGCAGCATAAAATTGCTGTTTGAATATGAAGAGGCATCAAGAATGGTTACCTGCACTTCCGGTAATGTACTGCTGGAAAAATTATTTAGTGTTCTGACTTCATTAACTTGAAAAGCCACAACACCAAGT
>DATHSU010000142.1:0-1735 GCA_035463895.1 Ignavibacteriaceae bacterium
ATTTATTAAGTGCAGGAACTGTTGCTGGACATATTCTGGAATGTGGTGCTCAATCATCTGGCGGAAACTTTTCAGGTGATTGGCAGTCAATTCCAAATATGGCTGAAATCGGATTTCCGATTGCTGAAGCTTTCCAAAATGGAGATGTGATTATTACAAAACATCATAATACAGGCGGAAGAGTTTCGTTCGAAACAGTTGCTGAACAATTGGTATATGAAATTGGTGACCCGAAAAATTATATCACACCGGATTGCATTGCAGATTTCACTTCCATCCAGTTAAAAGATTTAGGAGATGATAAAGTCCTGGTATCCGGAGTACAAGGATTTCCTGAAACAGAATTTTACAAAGTTTCATGTTCATATGCAGATGGTTACTCTGCTTCAGCTTCATTAACTTATTGCTGGCCCGAAGCTTTAACCAAGGCTAAAGCAGCAGATCAGATTTTAAGAAAACGAATGGAAAATCTTAATCTTAAATTTGATGAAATAAGAACTGAATTCATCGGGTATAATTCAACTCACGGACCTTTAGCAAAAGAATTAGACGAAGATAATATTAATGAAATTATGATAAGAATCGGAGTCAGATCGCATGATTATAAATCTGTTGAAAGATTCGGAAAAGAAATTGCTCCACTTATTTTAACCGGTCCACCCGGTGTAACAGGATTTGCCGGAGGCAGACCAAAACCAAGTGAAGTTGTTGCATACTGGCCTGCTTTAATTTCTAAAAAAGTTGTAAGGCCGGCTGTAGAAATAATCACATTATAAAAAAGTCAAAAATCAAAAGTAAAAATTCAAAATCTTTCAAAAATAGTTTTGACCTCTAAGTTTTGAATTTTGATTTTTTGAGGAGTAAAATGAAAATAAAATTAATAGACATAGCTCACGGTCGAAGCGGTGATAAAGGCGATGCAGCCAACATCGGAATCATCGCTTACGATGACAAAGGATATGAAATTATCCAAAAACATCTGACTGCTGAAACGGTTAAAAAGCATTTCGAAGGAATTTGTTTTGGCAAGGTAGAAAGATTCGAATTACCGAATATTCGTTCCCTAAACTTTTTGTTGCATAACACCCTGGGCGGCGGCGGAACTGTTTCATTAAAGCATGATGCACAAGGTAAGACTCTAGCCGCTGCGTTACTGCGAATAGAACTAGAATTATAAAAAAATAAAATTATTAATTAGGTTTATAAGTTTTGACTTTTGACTTTTTAATTTTGAATTAAAATAGGAGTAGACAATGTACGAAGAAGAATTAAAAACATTAAAGAACTACAGAATCAGAATCGATAATTTGCGGAGTTATCTTTGACGTCGATAAAAAAAATCAAAAAGTAGATGAACTGAACAATCAAACCGAAGCACCGAATTTCTGGAACGACCAGATGGCTGCTCAAAAAACCCTTCAGGAAATTAAATCATTGAAGATATGGATTGACCTGTGGCAGGATCTTAATAATAAAGCTATCAGCGTCGATGAAACAATTCAACTTGCGGAAATGGAAAAGGATGAATCACTCTATGATGATATCATAGCTGAACTTGATGCACTTGAAAAATCCATCGAGGAAGCTGAGTTCAAAAATATGCTTAGCGGTGAAAATGATGATAAGAATTGCTTATTAACAATACATTCCGGTGCCGGTGGAACGGAATCGCAGGATTGGGCTGATATGCTGCTAAGAATGTATCTGAGATGGGGTGAACAAAACAATTTTACAA
>DATHSU010000143.1:0-2044 GCA_035463895.1 Ignavibacteriaceae bacterium
CATTTCCTGGATCAACATAGATGGTATTCATAATGTTGAATTGATCGAAAAGATAGGCAAGCAGTTTGATATACATTCCCTTGTACTTGAAGACATCATGCACACAACACAAAGACCCAAACTTGAAGACTATGAAAATCAAATCTTCATTGTACTAAGGATGTTTGTCTATAACGAGGATACTAAGGAAATATTAAATGAACAGGTTAGTTTAATTCTCGGTAAAAATTATTTACTTACTTTCCAGGAAGATATCGGCGATGTTTTCGGGCCCGTAAGAGAAAGATTACGAAAAGGTGGACCTAAAATCCGAAATAACGGACCAGATTATTTAGCTTATGCTTTAATGGATGCCGTAGTTGACAGTTACTTCTATATTCTTGAAAAAATTGGTGAAGACATAGAGGAAATTGAAGATCGTCTTGTTATAGATCCTGAAAAGGAAGATCTTCATAAAGTTCATCAGCTAAGAAGAGATTTAATTTTATTACGTAAATCCGTATGGCCTTTGCGTGAAGCCTTAAGTTCAATGCAGAGAAATGAAACCGGGATGGTAAAAAAATCCACAGAAATATATTTGCGCGATGTTTATGATCATACAATTCAAGTGATTGATACAATTGAATCTTACCGCGATATGGTTGTTGGTATGCTCGACGTTTATCTTTCTAGTCTAAGTAATAAAATGAACGAAGTGATGAAAGTGCTTACAATAATTGCCACTGTTTTCATACCTCTGACATTTCTTGCTGGAGTTTACGGAATGAACTTCGTCCACTTTCCGGAACTGCATTATGAATGGATGTATCCATGGGGATTCTGGATTTTCACAATTTTTGTTATTGGTTTAATGCTTTGGTACTTTAAAAGAAAAAAGTGGATGTAAGAACAATTTCAGATAAACTTGAAAACATTTCTTCATATAACTGCCATTATTCCATTACCTGTATTTACACTACCGGTTTGGTTTTTTACTTTAAATAAAAAACCACAGATTTCTTTTATAGCAGCCAAAATCTTCAACTTCCAGTTAAGTTTGCTTTTATACTTATTTGTTGGAGTTTTGCTTATACCACTGTATGTCGGATTTGCTTTAATTGTTTTCCTTGCTTTTTATTACATCATTTTTATAATAAAGAATATAAAAAATGCTGCGAGGGGAAATCTGGTTTATCCATACAGCATCAAGTTTCTTTGAGAATAAAATATGAACCCAAACCTTCTCTTTATAAATTCAATTACAATTTACGGCGGCGGTGAAGTGTGGATGATCACCGCAATGAAAGAGTTTATTAGAAAAGGTTATAATGTCACTTTGGTCTGTAGAAATCATGCGGCAATTATTAATCATTCCATTGAAGCCGGAATAGAAACTATTCCAATTAATATTTCCGGTGATCTGAATCCGGTAACAATATTTAAACTCAATAATATCTTTAAAAAGAAATCTATCAATGTTGTAATTGCAAATACAGGCAAAGACCTTCGGTTAAGTGGTATAGCATCTTTATTTCTGAAAAACACAAAAGTAATTGCAAGACAGGGAATTGATTATCCTTTAAAAAATAATTTCAGGTACAAAGTAGCATACAAGAAACTGGCTGACAGAATCGTCGCAAATTCTGAGGCAACTAAATCTACAATTCTTAAAAGTGCACCGTGGTTAATAGCGGAAAGAGTGAAAGTAATTTATAATGGTATAAATCCGGAATTATATAAACCGGAGCGCACAAAAAATTTAAGAAATGAATTCGGATTTGCTGAAGATGATTTTGTAATCGGATTTGTCGGAAGGTTAAGCGTCCAAAAAGGTGTTCAATACGCGTTAGATGCCTTTAAGTCTGTTATTGAAAAGTATTCAAATGTCCGTCTTTTAATTTGTGGTGATGGCGAACTTCGGAGTTATGTTGAAAAATTTATATCAGAAAATAAGTTGGAAAGCAAAATTCACTTATCCGGATTAAAAAAAGATATTCCCAATATTATGAAGACGATAGATGTTTAATTAACTCCGTCTTTATAGGAAGTATTCGGAATTGTATTG
>DATHSU010000144.1:0-2480 GCA_035463895.1 Ignavibacteriaceae bacterium
GTTAAATCTTATTTTCTGGATACTGGCAACAATCTTTATTCCTATATTATTTCCGTTCTGAAAATTATAGAGGCCAAACTATAGAAATCATAATTAGCCCGATTATCATAACAACTATAGTTAGCGGTAATCCTACTTTAGTGTAATCAGAAAATCTATAACCGCCGGGTCCCATCACAAGGACATTTGCAGGATGTGATACCGGGCTGATAAAACTTGCAGATGCACTAACAGCAAGCACCATCATAACGGTATATGGTGAAACACCAAGCTGCTGAGATATAGAAATAAAAACAGGCGCCATAATTACAACCAATGCCGAGGTGGGAATGACGGCTCCTGCTGCTGTAATTAAAATGTACAGTAAAACCATTATACCCCAATTTCCAATCGAACCATGAAGTGATAAAATTAGATTAGATACAATTTCTGCAGTTCCTGTTTTCTGTATTGCAATGCCAAGCGGCATCATTCCTGCAATTAAAAATATTGCCCGCCAATCAATAGCTTTATATGCATCTTCTATTTTCAGGCAGCCGGTAATTATCATAAGCACAACAGAAGTTAAAGCCGCAATTGAGATAGGAAGCCAGTTGAACAAGACTGCTAAAACAAAGAAAAGCATTATCATACCGGAATATGGAGCTTTCTTTTTATTAAGCACCTGATCTGCCTCCTGGCTTAAAATTATGAAATCAGGATCAGCCTTAAGCAGATTTATATTATCTCTTTTACCCATAAGCAGAAGTGCATCTCCAAAATTCAGCCCAATATCTCTCAGATTAGTTCTGATAGCTCTGCCTTCATGCCATATAGCAATTACCTGCATACCATACTTTGATCTGAAATGAATGTCGCGTAAGGTTTTTCCCACAGCATTTGATCTTGGGGCTAAGGAAACCTCAATTAATCCCACCTGTTCAGATTCCAGTGCATCAATTTTAGCTGCTGATTCAGTTTCGATTTTCAGATCCTGAATTCCACGAAGTAAATTAAAATCCTCCTCACGACAGCCGATGAAAAGCTTATCGTCTTTCTGTATAATTTCATCGGGCAAAGGCATAACAATTTTTTCTTCTCCGCGAATGATCCCTATTACATGCAATCCGAAAACAGCACCCATACGGCTCTTAGAAAGGGTTTTGTTTATCAAATCAGAATCTTCAGCAATCTTAACAACAAAGCGGGATTCCTGCAGATTATGTTTGCTGGTTAGATCCTTTTCACTAATAATTTTTATATTCCTGAAATCATCGGAAGGCAAATTATTTAGGACTTCTTCTTTGCCCCTGATTAACAGAACATCGCCGGAATTAATTACTTGAGAGGCAAGGTTTCCTTGCTTTAAACGATTGCCCTCCTTAGTTGCAAAAACATTTATTCCAAACTTTTTTCTAAAGTGAATATCATAATATGTTTTACCGGAAATAGAGGCACTATCTGATATGGTTACTTCTGCATATTTCATTTCTTTTGAAATTACATCACTTGCAGAAGAATAATTTTTCTCTATTTGAAGTTTTTGCCAGCCGCGGAATTCATTAAGTCTGTCTAACCTCCCTTCTATAATTATTACATCATTACCGTTAAGACGTATGGAGGGGTCGGGCGCTAAAATAGTTTTACCGTTTCTTAAAATGGCAACCACAGTTAATCCGGTTACTGTTCCAACATTTATTTCAGCAATTGATTTTAATACTAATGGTGAATCTGGCGGCACCCTTAGAGCGTTCATTCTTTCCTGAAGTTCGTACTGATCCTCAAGATTTTTTTCTGTGCCGATAGATTCTTTTACTAGATCTCTTTTAGGTAAAAGCTTTCTTCCGATAAAAGCCATAAAAATTATTCCGCCAAGCAGAATAAAAATTCCCACTGGAGTAAAATCAAATAAACCAAAAGGAGTATAATTATTTTCCATCAGAGTATTACTTACAAGAATATTCATTGTTGTAAGCAAAGTTGTTGTTCCGCCTAATAAAACACCAAATGCCATTGGAAGAAGAAGTCTTGATGGTGAGTGTTTGGTAATTTTTGATATGCTCATAACTACTGGAAGCATAAGTGCAGCTACACCTATGTTGTTCATAAATGCAGATAGAAATCCGGATACTGACATTATAACAATAATTAACCCTGTTTCAGTCTTCCCTGAAAATTTAAGAACGTTGTTTCCTATCATCACTGCTATATTTGTTTTTACAAGCGAAGCGCTAAGTATATACATTGCCCAGATTGTTACTACGGCAGGGTTACCAAATGCGGCAACAGCTTCTTGCGGTGTGACTAATCCTGTAATTGCAAGGAAGCACAACACTATCAAGGCAGTAATATCAACTCTAAGTTTACCGCTGATAAAAAAGATCAGTGCAAAACTCAATGCCGCAGCTACAATTATTATTTCGGTTGACATATTTAAATAGCAGAAAGAGTAATAGAGAATAATTCTTAATTAACTTGATATTACAATCTATAAAAAAATG
>DATHSU010000145.1:0-9153 GCA_035463895.1 Ignavibacteriaceae bacterium
GTCCTCTCCCCTGTTTTAAGATTTGTCAACACACTATTATCACCAATGATATGTTTAATATGTGTTAAGTCTAAACTGCGCTGCTCATCATCATTTCCAACCACTATAATTTTCTGATCATCTAAAATCCTGAAGTAAATATACTGATCATTAAACGGATAAAAATGCAGCAGTCTTCCTGTTTGTAAAGCCGGATATTTATTCCTGATCTTCAGGAGTTCTGTTACATAATCATAAATTTCATTTTGGTATTCTGTTCTTCCCGATTTTGTAAAAGCGTTTTGTTTGTCATCAGGAAATCCGCCGGGAAAAGGAGTACGGATATTCCCGTGATGATCATCTCCTACCATTCCGATTTCAGTTCCGTAGAGCAGTTTGGGAATTCCTCTCGTGGTAAGCAGGATTGAAAGCGCTATCTTAAATTTCTCAACATTTTCTTTTGCAACAAACAATCCGCGTGATATATCGTGATTATCAAAAAATGTAAGAAGGCTGTATGGATCAGAATACAAAAAATCCTGTACAATAGTTTCATAAATGTGAATCAAACTTTTTTCACCGCTGAGATAAGATCTTAACGCATCCGATAAACCAAAATCCGTTACACTTGGTAAATGTGAATTAACTTTTGAATCAAACTTACTATTTCCCTGGTAGGCAGCAAGAAAAGCCGGAGTGCCTGTCCAAATTTCACCGACGATATTAAAATCCGGATACTCATTAAAAATTGCCTGTGCCCATTCAGATAAATAAAATTGATCCGCATAAGGATATGTATCTTCACGAATGCCGTCAACGCCGGAGTATTCAATCCACCAAAGTGTATTTTGTATTAAATAATTTTTAAGGAAAGGATTACGCTGATTAAGATCGGGCATATAATCTGTGAACCAACCTTCCCACGTTGCACTCATTGTAATGCTGTCGCTGTGAATATCATGCAGAGTAAGCTTGTTGTGATTCGCCGGTTTATGATCTCCGGGCTTTCCGTTTATCCAGTCATCCGTTGGAAGATTTTTTATCCATGGATGATTTATTCCAATGTGATTACTTACGTGATCTAAAATAACTTTTAGATTTTTTGAATGAGTTTCTCTCACAAGTCTCTTGTAAAGTTCATTTGAGCCAAAGCGCGGATCAATTTTATATAAGTCTGTTGCTGCATAACCGTGATAACTCATATACATATTATTCTCAAGCATTGGAGTCACCCAGAGTGCAGTTACACCAAGTTCACTGATAAAATCCAGTCTCGAAATGATGCCTTCAATATCGCCGCCTTTTCTTCCATTAAGATCATCGTGAGTGAATACATCAAGCGAATCACCAATTGTATTGTTTGCCGAATTACCATCACAGAACCTGTCAGCCATAATAAGATACATTACATCTTTGTTTGAAAATCCTTTATGATGCGCCGGATTATTCTCACGCTCTTTTAACGAATACCTGAAGCTTGTTTTACCGGATTTATTTTTAACAGTGAATTCATACTCACCTTGTGTTAAATCCGGTTGAATGATAACATCTACAAAAGCATAATTTGGATTTTCAATTTTATGGACTTTATCCACAATAATTCTTTTATCATTTGATGTAACTGAAATTCCGGTGAGTTCTTCGCCGTAAATCATTAACTGAAGTTTATTCCACTCCATACCAATCCACCAATCCGGCGGCTCAATTTTATTAATGGCTGGACTTTGCGGAAATGAAATTGATGTGATGAAAAATATCAGAAGAATTGTGTGCAGTTTTTTAATCATAAATCTCTAAAAGCAATAAAAATTTCCGGTAAAGATAGAGAATAATTATTAATTTTTTCAGCAATAATTAGTACTAGTCAATTGCATTAGAATATTAGTTCCCTTTCCTTGCATTTAATAACATTTAAGACAATTTTTGTTTTCCAATTTGAATAAAATGCTAAAACAGGACGAAGAAAAAAATATTACGGTAAACCGTAAAGCCAGACATGAATATGCTATCATTCAAACCTATGAAGCTGGTATTGCTCTTGTCGGAACAGAGGTTAAAGCACTCAGACAGGGAAAAGCCAATCTGGTTGACTGCTATGGAACGGTGAGGAATAATGAAGTCTGGCTGATTAGTGCGCACATCAGCGAGTACACACAAGGTAATATTAATAATCATATTCCCACCCGTGATCGTAAACTTCTGCTGAACAGAAGTGAGATAAGAAAGTTAATAGGTAAAACAAAAGAAAAAGGGTTAACCTTAGTCCCGCTCAGGTTATATTTTAAGAACGGTAAAGTAAAAGTTGAACTCGCTCTTGCTAAGGGTAAGAAGGTTTATGATAAACGTGAATCAATTGCTAAAAAAGATTTACAGCGCGATCAGGAACGAAAATTTAAATATTAATCAATTAACCACATAGAAACATAGGTCACATAGTCCTATTAGTTCTATGTGCCTATGTAGTAAAAGAAATGACTTAAAGCAGATGACAAAGCAAATATTCCCTGCACTTAACGAACAGATGGATGTTATCAGGCGCGGTGCTGTTGAGATAATTCCGGAAGAGGAACTCGTTAAGAAAATTGAAAGATCACTAAAAGAGAATAAACCGCTTAACATAAAACTAGGCTGCGATCCAAGCAGACCTGATCTTCATATCGGTCACTCCGTAGTATTAAAAAAGTTAGCACAGTTTCAGAATCTTGGTCATCAGGCAATACTTATTGTTGGTGATTTTACCGGAATGATTGGTGATCCTTCCGGAAGGAATTCTACTCGTCCCGCTCTTACACTTGAACAGACAAGAATAAACGGTGAAAGTTATTTCCAGCAGGCATCTAAAATTCTTGATAAAGAAAAAACAAAGATTGTCTACAACTCCGACTGGCTGAGTAAAATGAAATTTGAGGATGTTATAAAACTGTCATCGAAATATACTGTTGCAAGAATGATTGAGCGTGATGATTTTACCAAGCGTTTCAAAGCCGGTGAACCTATAAGTGTTCACGAATTTCTTTATCCTCTTGCGCAGGCAATGGATTCAGTTGCAATAAAAAGCGATGTTGAACTTGGCGGAACGGATCAGAAATTTAATCTGCTTGTCGGACGAGATATACAGCGTGAGTATGGTATAGAACCGCAGGTTATTCTGACTATGCCTCTGCTTGTCGGTACAGATGGAATTGAGAAAATGAGTAAATCATTAGATAACTATATCGGCATTTCCGATCCGCCGCAGCAGATATTTGGAAGAACTCTTTCTATTCCGGATAACCTGATTTACACATACTTTGTTTTGACTACAGATGTATCAGAAGAAAAGTTAACTGAAATTCAGAAACAATTAAATGATGAGAAGTCTAATCCTAGAGATTTAAAAAGAGAACTTGCCAGAACTTTGGTTTCTATGTATCACAATGAAGAAGCGGCAAAAGTTGCAGAAGAAGAGTTTGACAGGATTTTTGTCAATAAGGGTTTGCCGGACGAAATACCTGAATTTAAAATTGAAGAAAGCAAAGAAATAAATGTTTTAGAATTAATAGTTTTAGTAAATTTCGCACCGTCAAAAGGAGAAGCACGCAGATTAGTAACGCAAGGGGGTGTATCCGTTGACGGAGAAAAAATAAATGATCCGTTGCAAACTATAAAAATCAAAAAGGAAATGATTTTGAAAGTGGGCAAGAGGAAATTTGTTAAATTAACTTAGAAAGGAAACGCAGTTGTATTTACCAACCAAACTGTTTTTCACCAAAGGTGTAGGCAAACATAAAGAATACCTCAGCTCGTTCGAGCTGGCATTAAGAAGCGCTAAAATCGAGATATGTAACCTGGTTTCGGTCAGCAGCATTTTTCCAGTAGGCTGCAAGAGAATTACGGTTGAAGAAGGATTGAAATATATTACGCCTGGTCAGATTACACATTGTGTTATGGCAAGAAACTCTACGAACGAACCAAACAGATTAATAGCTTCATCAATCGGTGTTGCACTTCCGGCAGATGCAAATGCGTATGGATATCTTTCAGAACATCATCCATATGGTCAGACTGAAAAAAATTGCGGTGAATATGCCGAAGACCTTGCTGCAACTATGCTCGCAACAACACTTGGCGTTGAATTTAATCCGGATGTGGATTGGAGCGAACGGGAAAACATTTATAAAATGTCCGGCAAGATTGTCCGTTCATTTAATGTTACTCAATCTGCTGAAGGCGATAAAAACGGTTTATGGACAACCGTAATTGCCTGCGGAATATTTTTACCTTAAGGTATTTTAAAACTAATAATTATCTATTAAATCCCGGGATATAACCTGTTTATAATCCGGGATTTTTTTACGGCAGCCAATGTCTATCCGATTTCACAGTCATTTCTTATAAATGATTAATCCAAATGTATGAATTATCAAAGACAGAACTAATCCAACAATCATCGGTTCTATTTCATTTACAAAATAAATATTTACAACTATTTCAGTACGTAAAAAGAACCAAAGCGTGCTCCCCAGTACAGCCATAATCATTTCCAAAAGAATAATTTTCTTTGATACCTGAATTTCCGGGTAATAAGCACTTATCACAGGTAAAATAATTCCGGGAATAAAAAGAGAACCAATCGTATACCAGATTTCCACTACTGAGGGAATAGAATATGCTATTAAAGATGATAATATTCCGGAAATGAATAGCCCTAAGACGGTATATTTCTTTAAGTTAACATCTTTCTTATCATTTTTTATTTTATATATTAAATCCCTGCTGATCGTTGTAGCACTTAAAAAGAAAAAACTGTTCAATGTGGATAAAATTGTTGCGAAAAGAGCAGCATAAAATATTCCTTTTAATCCAGGAGCAAGCACTTTCTCTGCTAATAAAGGGAATGCCCAAATGGGCTGATCGAGATCAGGGAGCACGGCTTTTGCATACAAACCTGTTGCTGTGGTTAAAAAATCAAACAATACCCAGAATCCGATTGATATCAGAATTCCTTTAACGGCAATTGATCCTGATTTAGCAGCGAAACTGCGCTGATGAAATCCTGGGTCTGCAAAAGTCCACATAGCAATTAAAAACCACACAATAATAAATCCCGGTGATGCACCACCTGTAACATTCATATGTGTTTCAGGAACATTTGAGTCAATAAATTCTAATCCGCCGTAATTTATCAGACTGACAACAAAGATTATGATGAATCCCCCGAACATTACAAAGAACTGAAAAGCATCTGCATAAACATTAGATCTGAATCCGCCTTTTATGAGATATGATATCGATAGAAACAACGAAATAATTAATGCAGGAACTATATCTATATCGAAGCTTAGAACTAATAAATTTGCAGTCATTAATAAGTATGGTGCCGGAGTAACGAGTATAAATACAATGATTGAGGAAATAATACCTGCAGTTTTTCCATACTCGATCTCAATTTTATCAGGTATAGTGAAAAGAAAAGCGTTCCTGATCTTTTTAGCAAAGAAAATTGCAAACAGAAATGCAAAGAAATAATAAGGTAATCCTTGCGTAAACCAACTGAGAAGTCCGTAACGATATGTAAACTCCCCTACTCCTATTATGCCACCATACCAGGTAGATACAGTTGTAAGAACAAAAAGGAATAGACTTAAATTTCTTCCTGATAATAGATAATCTTCGGATGATGAGGTTGTCTTTCTTGATGAATAGAATCCTACTGATAACAGAACGGTAAAAAACAGCAGTATAACTATTATATCAAGCGGGCTAAAAGAGATCATTTGTTTTCAGAAAATTAAAATCTCTGATTAAAAATATTATTCCGCCCTTTATGCTGATTTTCAATGTATTAGAAATTGATACATTACTTGTGCTTTCACGTTCACCAAATGGTAATGCAGTTTTACTTAGCGAATATTTTAGTCCGGCAGTAGATATTTTTGTTTTCTTATTGAAACCATATAATGAAATTGTCTCACCTGGAATTGATTTTATGATATTCAGTTTTGATAAAGGAAATAAGATTGAGTTTTCAGCAATAATCATACATCTAATTTTATCAAAGAACTTTAAAACAATACCAAGATTGCAGAATGTATGATCTAATCTGTCCCCTGTTACTCCAAGTAAAACGGCTTCATCAAACTGCTTGCTTATTGCAAGTTTAATCGCCTTTTCAACATCGGTATCATTTTGACGCGATAGTTTTATTATATCACTTTTTGCTTGATAATACTTTAGAGTAATAGCCGATATTGAATCAAGGTCGCCTATAATATAATCCGGAACTAAATTCATTTTACGCGCGTGATTAGCCCCGCCATCAGCACAAATTAATGTTGAATACCCTTTTCTTAGCAAGAAGGCAACTATTTGCTTTCGCGGTGGTTTACCATTTGCGAGAATAATACATTTCTTCATTCTAATACTTTTGCTTAATCAATTTTTTGTGTTTTAGTCTTGAAGCTGCAAAATTACAAATTAACTAAACACCACTTAATAATTATTATAATCCTACCTGAATACCTGCGATAAAATTTCTTTCTGCTGCCGGAAAAAATTCCTTACCGATTGCATGAGCACTGTAAAGATTATCAAATAAATTATTTACCTGAATATACATTTTAGATAATGAACTGCCACTAAATAAGGGAAATTCATAACTGCCAAAGAAATCCATAACAAAATAAGCTTCGTTTTTGTTGTCAGTATAATCAACAAAACCGGGACGATTAACAAGATATTCATTGAGTTTGCTATCAAAATTATCTGAGTAAAATTCACCTACATATTTGCCTGACAATCGCAAGAATAAATTGTTATAATTAAATGATAATCCAAAATTAGCAAGTAAATCGGGAAATGCACTGATGCGGTTTCCTGATAGATCAATTTCACTTACAACTCTCTGATTTGTATTTGGATCGCGATATCTAACAAAAGTTGATCCATTATCAATTATATTCTGACTGTAAGTTGCATTAGCAAACACTTCGAGGTAATTATTCAACTTTGCAATTATTGATAGTTCAATGCCCCTATGAATTGTTTTATCCACATTACCAGTTACCGGCTGTCCGAATCTGTCTACCTGTCCACTTCTTACAATCTCATCGTCAAAAAGCATATAGAACAAGTTCAGGTTCAGGTTCAGCTTAGATGTATTGAATGCAACACCCAATTCAATGTCATTCATTGTTTCGGGTTTAACGAGAGGTTTATTATACTCATATCCTATAAGATTCCCCGATGTATCAACAATTACTTCAAACTGAGGAACTGCTCCTCCGCTTGATTCTGCTGCATCGTAATAGTTTTTTAATCTCGGTTCCCGCGTTACTCTGGCAAAGGAAAGAAAAGTATTTAATTGTTCATTTAACTTGTAGTTCAATCCAAATCTCGGATTAATAAATAAGCCATCAATTTCAAAATTATTATTCAGATATCGCTCATTTGAAATGCTGTATTTATGATATGCAAGCTGAACTTCACCAAGCAGGTTTATTTTATGATTCAGTCTATAGTTTTCGTGTATGTAGGTGTTAATAATATCTTTACCGCCATTATAAAAATAATAGTAAAAGCTTTTTGAAATTCCTTCCGGAAGACTCTCACCATAATTTATTCCCCCCCAATGGTTTGATCTATGAATACGGAATTCACCACCGGCGATTAGTTCTCCATCCCTATGCTTAAAACTTACACGGGGTATCCATCCATATTGTTTGTTCTCAACTTTTGCACGTATAAGTACATTACCCGGATTTTTTTCTGGATTAAATCCGAATTCTGATGTTAGTCTTAGATAGCTTGTATCAGCCCAGGAACCGTCATAATCAAAAAAGCCCTGGCCTAATACAAGAAACAATGCTGAATTGAATTTAATATTATCAGAAATCTTTATTTCATTTAAAAGCTCGTAATGCGGTTGTGAGAAGTTTTCAATTTCCTCAGGTCTTCTTTGGGTAACGAATGTATAGCCTGTTTCATCAGCTTCCCAATAAGAATAATTATCCCTTCTTAATTGTTTATCCTTAACTGCAAATTTTGCTACACCTGTATAAGCAAGACCATCCTCAATTGGTCCGCCGTAAAAATTTAATTGAGATGTTATCCGGTCATCATATCTTACAGCAGATAGATGATAAGCATTAAATTTTACCCAGGATTGATTTCTATATCCGGAACTAAGTATCTGTGAGAGCTTGGCATAAATTGAATATTTATTATCAATCAATCCGCTTGAATATGCTGCAGAATATTTTCGTGTATGATAGCTTCCATAAGAAGCAGACAAATTATATTTTGGTCTGTCAGAAAAAGTTGATGTAATTATATTGATTGAACCGCCGATTGCAGGATAACCGGTAACGCCTGATCCTGCGCCTCGCTGAACCTGTATCATTTCAGTGCTCGCAAGAAGATCAGGAAAATCAAGCCAGTAAATATTATGATCTTCAGGATCGTTTTGAGGGATACCGTTTATTGAAACAGAAATTCTTCTCTGATCAAACCCCCTGATTGACAGATAGTTATAACCTATTCCATACCCGCCCTCAGAATAAAAAGTAGTTGAGGGCAATCTGCTCAGATATTCCGGGATATCCTGTACAACATAATCTCTTTGAATATCTTCTCTCTTTATCTGATCAAATGCAATTGGGGTGGAACCATATTTGCCAATTGCGGCTTCAACAAGTACGGTTTGAGAAGGCAGTGCTATTCGTATGAGACTTATTTTAAGATCAGAAAAATTTTCTTGCTCTTTAAGTGAAACGGTTTTGCTTGCATATCCGATATGACTAATAGTTAAAGTATCGGTTGTTGCAAAGTCGCCGGATAAATTGAATCTGCCGGAAGGATTACTTACAGTTCCTATGTTTTTATCAGAAATGATAATATTTGCATTGTGAATAGGGTTTCCTGATTCGGCATCAGTAACAATTCCAGTAATGGAAATTTCCTGAGGAAGCATCGGAATAATAAAAAACAAAAAAAGAATAATTGAAGCTTTCATAGCTGCACCTTTAAAATTAAAAAGCCGTTCAGGGAACGGCTAAAAGCAAATCAATTATTCTCTTAGCCCGTTTTCCTACGCTGGAATTACCCAGATCAGGTTAAAGGGTATGATCTCAGATATCACGAATAATCGGGATAACACCCCTAACGACTTCAGGTTAAACGATATGTAATTAAAAA
>DATHSU010000146.1:0-7796 GCA_035463895.1 Ignavibacteriaceae bacterium
TGCTTTGTTCATGTCAACACTTAAAACAGGCATTATCGGTGAAGAAAGTAATAAATGAAGAAATATGAAAAATTAGTTATATCTAACACGTAATTATTAAGGCAAAATATCATGAAGAAAAAAGAAGCAAAGTTTAAGCGAAAAACCCTTGCAAAATCCCCTACAAGTATTCAGGGATTTGACGAAATAACAGGCGGCGGGTTACCGAAAGGCAGACCAACCCTTATATGCGGCGGTGCGGGCTGCGGGAAAACTCTTTTTGCGATGGAGTTTCTAGTTCGCGGTGCAACACTATTTAACGAACCCGGCGTGTTCATTTCCTTTGAGGAAACTGAAAAAGAACTAACAGCAAATGTTGCTTCGTTAGGATTCGATTTAAATGGTCTTATAAAACGTAAAAAAATCTGGCTTGAACACATCCACGTTGAACGGGGTGAAATAGAAGAGAATGGTGAATATGATTTAAAAGGTTTGTTTGTTCGTATCCACCATGCAATTGAAAGCATCGGGGCTAAGCGTGTAGTATTGGATACGATAGAAACACTCTTTACTGCACTGCCAAATTCTACAGCGGTTCGAACAGAACTGCGGCGGTTATTCGGCTGGCTGAAAAAGAAAAAAGTTACTACAATTGTTACCGGTGAGAAAGGTGATGCTACCTTAACACGTCAGGGTTTGGAAGAGTACATTTCTGATTGTGTAATTCTGCTGGATCATCGCGTTACTGATCAATCATCCATACGTCGGTTACGTATTGTTAAATATCGTGGTTCTACTCACGGCACTAACGAATATCCTTTCTTAATTGATGAAGATGGATTTTCAGTTCTGCCGGTCACTTCTCTGGGATTAAATCACATTTCATCCAAAGAAAGAATTTCTTCAGGTATTCCCCGGCTTGATACTATGCTGTCCGAAAGGGGTTACTTTCGCGGAAGTACTATACTTGTCTCAGGTACTGCCGGTACAGGCAAAACAAGTACTGCAGCCAAATTTGTTGAAGCCGCTTGCAAGCGAGGTGAGCGGGTGCTTTATTTTGCTTTCGAAGAGTCACCAAGTCAGTTTATGCGTAACATGGCTTCTATTGGAATACACTTAGAGCCCTGGGTAAAAAAAGGATTACTCCACTTTCACGCAACCCGTCCAACGTTTCATGGGTTGGAACATCACCTGACTACCAGTATCAAATTAATTATTAAAGTTGAACCGCAAATTGTAGTTCTTGATCCTATTGATGCATTTGTTATGGGAGAAAATCAAACTGAAGTTAAAATAATGCTTCTTCGTCTGGTGGATTTTTTAAAGATGAGAAATATTACCGCAATGTTCACAAGTCTCACTAACGGAGGGAAGAACCAGGAACTAACAGATACGGCTATTTCATCACTGATAGACACATGGCTTTTATTACGTGACATTGAAATTGGCGGTGAACGTAACCGGGGTTTATATATCCTTAAATCGCGCGGTATGTCACATTCTAATCAGATTCGTGAGTTCATTCTAACGGACAATGGAATTGAACTGCTTGATGTATATGTTGGTCCGGAAGGCGTGTTAACAGGCTCCGCCCGATTAGCACAAGAAGCACATAACAGTAGAGAAAAATTATTGCGTCAACAGGAAATTGAACGCAAACAAAACGCTATAGAACTGAAACGTGCAGCAACAGAAGCTCAGATTGATGTTTTAAAATCCGAAGTTAAGGCAGAAGAAGCAGAAACCCGTAAACTTATCGAGATGGAAAAGGCAATCACTAAAAGGTTCGCAGAAGAAAAAATTAAAATGGCAAAGAGCAGGAAGGCAGATAAATTTGCTAAAACAAATGTTAGAAAAAAATTAAGCAAAGTTTAATGCATTTTTTTACGTTATTAAGCAGACTATGTATAAAAGCAGCAAAAACAATTAACCTGCTTCATCCTAAAGTCTGAAGTTTTTTACCGTTCTGCCCGTTTTGTACGGTTAAAAAACAAAGAGAGTCATTCAGGATGGGAATGCTGGAAATAATTATTTCAAAGCTTACCGCCGATAATAATACCTGAATGATTCTGAAAATAATTGTCGCATAGAATATTACTCACCCAAATGATGTAGTTCCTTTATCATTCCTTCGTACGATTGAACTATCTGAAAATCTTTCTTATCATAATATCAATCAGTTTACCATAAAATTTTATAAGCTCCCTGCGGACTAGGTTTAGTTTTACCGGAGCAAATATTTTTTTTAATAGCCATAGAGGAAGAGAGGAAGATTATGAAAACCAAATATTTTATTTTATCCGCAGCAGTGGTGATAATGGGATTAGCTTTAATCGGCTGCAGCATCGATCGGGAAAAAAATGTTGAAGATGCTAAAGAAAATGTAAAACAGGCAAATCAGGATTTGATTGAGGCTGAAGCTGAATATGAAAAAGAATGGCAGCAATTCAAGAGCGATGCTGAATTAAAAATCAGTGAGAACCAAAAAAATATTGATGAATTTAAAGAAGAGATTAAAACAGCAAGTCCAAAATTTAAAGCCACTTATGAAAAAGAAGTAGCGGAATTAGAACAAAAGAATTTCGAACTGCAAAAATCGATTGACCATTATAAGTATGAAAGCAAAGATAAATGGGAAGATTTCAAACAAAATTTCGAGCGTGATATGAAAGTTATCGGAAATGCAATAAAAAAATTGTTTGAAAATAAAAAATAAGCAGGTCGTCATCGATCAGGTTTGAGTCGAATCGGTACAGAGGAATTAATAATTATAAATAATACAATTATTGAGAAGATGATTGATATGCACATCAAAAAGAATACACTGATTATCATTTTGATAGCGGTCATAGTTTTAATAGTCATTATAGTGTTTTTTTTATACAACGGTAGCGGAACCTTAATGAATGGCGGAATGAATGAAAGCATGCACTAAAATGGTTGTAAGTGAGATAATATTTATGGACAGTTTGCTGAATCTGCAACTTTAGGTTTTGTCTTAACTGACTGACTGCTTTTAATGCAAGAAAAATTCAACAGATTAATATTTGTCATTAAATTTTTTAAAGAAAAACAAAGATGGTAGGCTATGAAACAACATACGGTAAAAATAAAATCGATTCAGCATATCACACATGATGTGCTGCAAATTGTTACTGAAAAACCTGAAGCATACAATTTCACTCCCGGACAAGCCACTGAGGTTGCAATAAATAAAAACGGATGGAAAGATGAAAAAAGACCATTCACCTTTACCAACCTTCCCGAGGATGATCATCTCGAGTTTACAATCAAAACATATCCGTCGCATAAGAGCGTAACCAACGAACTTCTTGAGCTTAAAAAGGATGATGAATTGATTCTGAATGATATCTTTGGTGCAATTACATACAAAGGCGAAGGTGTCTTTATCGCGGGCGGTGCAGGGATTACTCCGTTTATTTCCATCTTCAGGTATCTTCAGTCAAAAAAAGAAATTGGTGCTAATAAACTCATCTTTGCAAATAAAACAAAAGACGACATAATACTTGTTGAGGAATTTGAAAATTTATTGGGAGATAATTTTATCAACATTTTATCTGATGAGAAAGTGAATCGCTATGCGCACGGACTAATCACAGAAAATTTTCTCAAACCGCATATTAAAAGCTCAATTAATAATGTATACGTTTGCGGACCCCCGCCAATGATGGAGGCAGTTGAAAAGCAATTGAAAAATCTGAATGTTGATGAAAAACGGATAATCAAAGAAGAATTTTAGTAAATAATAAAGTAGTGGTTATGGAATCAGCAAAAGAGCTTAATGTTAAAATACTTGACATTACAATGATTATTCAGGAAAAGTATCCTGAACTTTTAAAATATTTAGGAGAAATGCCGGTTACAATTCCCGATAAGAAAAGCCCTGAAATCGATTGTAAGAATTTAAGAGAATATTATGATTCGCTTAGTTCAATATTAGAAAATTATGCTCGTGAACACTTAGCCGAAGATAAAAATGAAAATTGAGAGGTGGGTAGAAAACATATAATCAAAAAAGAATTTTAGATACAGAGGTATTTCTTGAATAAAAATTATTTAGCCGTATAATCAATAAAAGAAATGAGAATATCATGAACATGAAAAGAATTTTTGGCGGAATACTAACAGTACTCGGAATAGCCGGGCTTATTTATGCTGCCGTACTATTTGTTTATAGTTCCGGCGGTACAACGGATATTAAAGCACTTATTATTTTCGGCATCGTCGGTATAATATTTTTCATTGCCGGTATTGGTTTGATACGAACGACAAAAGATGAATCTTAATAAAGAATACAGCTATTTTTTCAAATTTTATTAACTAAAAATATAAAGAGTAACACAATGCATGATTCAGGAAACGATATTAAAATTACCGTAAATGATCTTACGATTAGTTACATCGATGAAAGACTGGATAAATCTGCGGTAATCATTTTTATTCACGGTTTTCCATTTAATAAGTCTATGTGGGAACAACAGGTGGAAGCGTTTAAGGAAAATTACCGTGTGATTGCTTATGATGTTCGAGGTCATGGAGACTCGGATGCCGGGGCTGTTGATTTTTCAATTGATTTGTTTGCAAATGATCTTATAAGTCTGATGGATGCACTGAAAATTGATAAAGCCATGCTTTGCGGATTATCTATGGGCGGATACATTGCGTTAAATGCAGTTGAAAACTATCCGGACCGTTTTGATGCGCTTATATTGAGTGATACAAATTGCATTGCCGATACACCTGAGGCAAAAGAAAAGCGGATTAAGACAATTGAAAGCATAAAGAAGGATGGAGTGGAGAAATTTGCCGATGAGAGTATACAAAATCTTTTTGCACCGGAATCTTTAGAAGTAAAGAAAAAAGAAATTGCAGCGGTAAGAGAGATGATCATGAATACTGCTGAAGAATCAATCTTTAAAACATTGCGCGCTTTCTACGAACGTAAAGAAACATGCAGCAAGCTGTCTGATATAAATGTACCGGTACTTATCATGGTCGGACAAGAGGATAAGATCACACCTCCTGCAGCAGCACAGATGATGCATGAAAAAATTGAAGGCTCCGTGTTGAAGATTATAGAGCACGCGGGTCATTTAAGCAACATTGAGAATCCATCAGAATTTAATAGCCAAATTGAGGAATTAGTTTCAACGGTTTACTATTAATACTGAAAAATTAAAGGAAAAGAATATTATGGAAGTACTTGCAAAAGAATTGATTCAGGAACTATTGTCTGTAAATCATCCCCCTGGTATTTCACTTTACATGACTACTCATAGAAGTCATCCGGAAAACCTTCAGGATCCGATAAGGTTTCAAAATCTCGTTAAACAATTAGAGGAATCCTTATTAGAACAATATCCTGCTGTCGAAGTGAAGAAATTGCTCGAGCCTTATTTAACTCTAAGCAACAACAGCGAATTTTGGGGGCATACATTAGATGGACTTGCTGTTCTTGGTTCAACTGAATTTTTCAAAGTTATAAGATTACCGGTAGTAGTTGAAGAATTGGCAATTGTAGCTGATAGTTTCCATACAAAACCAATTCGACAATATTTACAGTCCGTAGACCGCTATCATGTTTTGGGTTTGAGCCTTCATGAGATAAAATTATTCGAAGGTAACCGCCATTCGCTCGTTGAGGTAGAACTCCCGTCTGATTTTCCCCGAACCATAACAGAAGCACTTGGAGAAGAATTAACCGACCAACATACAACCGTTGCATCCTATGGCGGAACGAGTGGAGAAAGTTCAGACATGCACCATGGACATGGCGGCAAGAAAGATGAAGTTGACAAAGATGCTGAAAGATTTTTTAATATTATTGCCAGAACTATTCACGAAAAATATTCAAAGCCTACGGGTTGGCCGCTTATACTTGCTGCTCTGTCTGAACACCATAGTCTTTTTCAAAAGTTAAGCAAAAATCCACTGCTGCTGAAAAATGGTATTAATGTAAATCCTGACTCAATTTCAAATGACAAGCTTGTAAAATTGGCATGGGAGGTTTTGGAACCAGTCTATTTACAAAAGCTAAAAGATTTGGTTGAAAAGTTCGAACAGGCAAAGGCAAATAATTCAGGCAGTGATAACGTTAAGGAAGTAGTCGAAGCTGCTGAAGCAGGAAGAGTAGACACGATTCTTATTGAGAAAGACCGGGTAATTGCTGAAAGACTTAGAAATAAAAATACCGGGACTTTCAAACAAACGGATTTAACGCAACCAAAGTTAGACGACCTTCTTGATGATATAGGAGAATTGGTAACAAAGATGGGTGGCAAAGTTATGTTTATTCCGTCGGAGAAAATGCCTGCTAAAACCGGCATTGCAGCATTATATCGTTATTAAAAAGAGCGTCCTCTGTATGTCGTCTATAAATATAAATTTCAGGACTCGCATACAGCATAAAATGATCTGATAAATATTATTTATATCAACTTAATAAATTAAAAGGTGTACACTTATGAAAATTCTATTTAATACAGACAAAAATGTAACCGGAAGCCAGGAAATCAGATCTTCGATGATAGCTGTAATTTCGGAAGACTTAAACAGGTTTGATGATAACATAACACGACTTGAAGTTCATCTTTCAGATGAGAACGGAAATAAGAACGGGCAGAGCGACAAACGATGCGTGATTGAAGCCCGTCTTCATGGAATGCATCCAATTGCTGTAACTAATCACGCAGACTCACACGAACTGGCTGTAACAGGAGCCGTTGATAAGTTGAAATCTTCTATTGATAAAATAAAGGGACGTATGAGAACTTATTAGCAGCGGATAAGTATAGAGAGTATTTGAAATTCCGGATGGATAAGTATTCGGAAATATTATTACTGAATAAAACAAATGTGTTTTTATTAATAAAATTAAAATAACATGGAAAAGAAAAATGAATAAAATGATGGATGAAACAGTATCTGAAATAACCAGGGCAGAGTATATAGAAGTAGAACCCAATGTGCGTCTTCACATAACAGATGCAGGTGAAGGCAGACCTATTGTACTATTACATGGCTGGCCGTTAAGTGATGAAATGTTTGAATACCAATACAACGATCTTATAAATAAAAACTTCCGTGTAATTGGAATTACACTAAGGGGTTTTGGTAAATCTGATAAACCTTACGGTGAGTATAATTATGATGTACATGCATCTGATATAAAAGCCGTTTTAGATAAACTGGAAATAGAAGACGCTGTATTATGCGGTTTTTCTATGGGAGGTGCTATCGCAATTCGTTTTGTGGCAAATTACGATGGAGCTCATGTTTCTAAGCTGGTTTTGGCTGCTGCTGCAGCACCGGTCTGGACTCAACGGGATGACTTTCAATACAACCTTCCCACAAGTGCAGTTGATGAATTAATTGAATTGAACTATAAGGACCGACCAAAGCTCTTAGCAGATTTTGCAAAGATATTTTCCGCAAATGAAACTTCATTAAGTGAAGGCATAGGCAGTTGGTTAAATGGAATTGGTTTGAGTGCTTCTTCACATGCAATGGCTGAATGTTTAATTGCTTTGCGGGATACGGATTTGAGAAGTGATATGGTAAAAATAAGAGTTCCAACAGTAATCATGCACGGTAAAAAAGATAAAATATGTTCTTTTGATCTTGCAGAACAAATGAAAGCCGGGATAGCACATTCACATATCATTACCTTTGAAAACAGCGGTCATAGTTTGTTTCTTGAGGAAACACAAAAGTTTAATGCAGAGCTGATCAAATTTGCTGAAGAAGGAAGTGAATAAATTATCATTCAAACAATCCCGAAATAATATTCAATGATG
>DATHSU010000147.1:0-2816 GCA_035463895.1 Ignavibacteriaceae bacterium
AGTTAAATTTGCTTCTGCCGGACATAATGTAATTATGGCCTGCCGGGATGTTGAAAGAAGTAAGAAAGCTTATCGTGAAGTAACTGACGTTTCTAAGAATAAAAATGTTGAGCTGATGCAGCTTGATGTTTCATCATTCGACTCTATCCGCAAATTTTGTTCTGAATTTAAACGCAAATACAATGTACTTGATGTGCTGATTAACAATGCAGCATTCTTCGAGCACGGTAAGAAAGTGTATCAGATGAGTCCTGACGGAATTGAATTAACTTTTGCAACTAATACATTCGGACCTTTTTTGTTAAGTGAACTGTTGAAGGATGTTCTGTCAAAATCAGATGATGCACGAATACTTAATGCCTGCACCGAAAACATCATGCACTTCTTCGATCCTAAAAGAAAAATTGAGCTTGATAATCTTCGGGGAGAATTCAGAGATACAAAGCAGTACAGTGTTTACAAAAAATACGGCGATTCCAAAATGGCTTTGCTTTTGCTCACTTTTAAAATGGCTGAAGTTTATAAATCGCTTGGAATAAAAGTAAACGCTATCATTATTCCGGGAGTAAAAATTGCAAAAGAAACTATTAAAAAGATGAGTCCCGGCTATAGATTAATCGCAATGATAAAACAGCCGTTTTCACTACCGCATGAAAGGTTGGCTGATTGTTATTATCATATCTGCACTTCAGATGAATTTAAGAATATAACAGGACAGGCAATAAATAAACATAATCATGTTATGCCGGCAGCTAAACACGATAAGGGATTTTCTAAGACGAAAGAACTTTTGTCATTCAATTATATCCCTAAGTATGCTTATGATAAGGAAACCACAGAAAAGATCTGGGAATTAACTGTTAATTTTTCGCGGAACATCTTATAACAATTCCATTTTTTATTAAGTATAAGTTCTATAAGCGTTATAATTGATATGGTTTTCTTTCCTGTTTATTGATATATTTATTTAAGAAGTAATTAAATATCAATTCTTAACTAATAAATAATTATGCTTGAAAAGGAAAAGGTTTTACAGACTATTCAGGAATTGCCCGAGAAGTTTTCTTTGGATGATTTGATAGACAGAATAATATTATTGCATAAAGTTGGTATTGGATTAGAACAATCTCAAAAGGGCAAAGTACAATCCACATTAGTAGCTAAGGAAAAGCTTAGTAAGTGGTTGAAGTAAACTGGACAGATCAATCTTTGGATGATATTCAAAACATTGCTGAATATATCGCAAAGGACTCCGAAAGCTATGCAAAAATTCAGGTTCAAAGATTTTTTTCAAGAATAGAAATACTCTATAAATATCCTGAATCTAGAAGAATGGTTCCTGAAATCGGAGATGCTTCAATTCGCGAGCTAATCATCGGCAATTACAGGATTATTTATCACATAGTAAACAATAAGCGAATTGAAATTTTAACTGTGCATCATAGCAGACGGTTACTGGATGATAAATTTGAATGATCAATCCAACTGCGAACAATTTTTATATCAAAAAAATCATTATTTCCTCCCATTTCATTAACTTCGTAAAAACAAAAAAATAATTATTGGAGATGTTATGCCCAGAGTAGCAATGTTGTTTGGAGTTATATTTATTATACTTGGATTAGTCGCTTATTTCGGTATCAGCAGTGAAAGTATTACTGCACTTATTCCCGCTTTTCTTGGTTTGCCGATGCTGATACTCGGCTATATTGCACAAAATGAAAAGTATTTAAAGCACGCCATGCACGGTGCAGCAGTTCTTGCCTTACTTGGTCTTGGAGGAACTGTTGGCGGACTTATAAAATTCTTCAGGATGATTGGCGGAGAGCAGTTTGAAAGAGGTTCTGCTATTACCGTTCAGGCAATAATGGCTTTGCTGTGTCTTATATTTTTAATATTTGCTGTACGATCTTTTATTGATACAAGAAAAATGAAAAGGGATCACAATGAAACTTAAATTATTATTGTTGCTTATGTCTTTGTTACTAATCTCCTGCGGAGAGAAAAAAACAAACGGAGAACTGGAAACTCAAATGAATAAAATTGCCGAGGATTACGTTAAGCTCGTATTAAAAATAGGAGTTTACGATTCCGATTTTGTAGATGCATACTTCGGTCCTGAAGAATGGAAACCGGCGGAAGACTCTGCCGAAGTAGATTCCGCAGTTGTTAATGATCTGAATAATGAAATCGACAGGTTATTAAATGAGCTTGAACAGCTTGCTCAATTTAAAGCAGATGAAATGCAAACATTGCGCTACCGCTATCTTTACAAGCAGCTTCTTGCAGCCAAAACACGTGTTATGATGTTAAGAGGAGTAAAACTTCCCTTTGATCAGGAAACAACCGCACTCTATGATGTTCAAGTTCCATCACATACCAATGAATATTTTCAGAATATCATTAATGAACTTGATAAAATTCTTCCCGGACAAGGTTCTGTTGATGAAAGATTGTTGAGCTTTAAATCTGCTTTTAAAATTCAGGAAGATAAGATTGATAATGTTTTCAATGCCGCTATTGAGGAATGCAGAAAAAGAACTCTGCAGCAAATAAAACTTCCCGAAAATGAAAGTTTCACAGTAGAGTATGTGAAGAATAAACCGTGGGGTGCGTACAACTGGTATAAAGGAAACAGCTTCAGCTTAATTCAGGTTAACACTGACTTACCAATTTATATTGACAGAGCTGTTGATCTTGCTGCTCACGAAGGTTATCCCGGTCATCACGTATATAATGCTTTGCTCGAAAACAAACTTGCAAAAGAAAGAGGCTGGGTTGAGTTTACTGTTTATGCTTTGTTCAGTCCGCAGTCT
>DATHSU010000148.1:0-5155 GCA_035463895.1 Ignavibacteriaceae bacterium
GTTATCTGTGAAAATTGTATCCGCCTTCATTAATCTTTAATTTTATGTTTCAAAAAAACATCGAAAAATCAGAGGAAAAAATGCGAAAAAAAGTTATTGCCGGAAACTGGAAAATGCACAATGATCTTAAACAAAGTGAAGATCTTATTATTAGTTTAAAAAATCTTTTGAAAGATAAATCAGTAAATTGTGATGTTATTATTTGTCCTCCTTTCACTTCATTATCGGAAGCATCAAAACTGATCAGCGACAGCATTATAAAGCTTGGTGCACAGAATATGCATTTTGAGGATAAAGGTGCTTTTACCGGTGAAATATCATCATCGATGCTGAAATCAACCGGTTGCGAATTTGTTATATTAGGGCATTCAGAGCGACGAACAATCTTTAAAGAAGATGATATGACAATAAATGCTAAAATAAAAAAAGCACTTGAGAATGGATTAAAACCAATATTTTGTATAGGTGAAACCCTTGAGGAGCGTGAAAAAGAAGTAACAAAGGATGTTGTTAAACATCAGATTGAAATAGGATTGGAAGGAATATCTGCAGAACAAATGGAAAACATTATAATTGCTTACGAACCGGTTTGGGCTATAGGAACCGGTAAAACAGCTACTCCTGAGCAGGCACAGGAAGTTCACGAATTTATCAGAGCTCTGATTGAAGTAAAGTATTCAAAATCTGTTTCGGAAAACCTGGTTACTCAATATGGAGGAAGTGTTAAGCCCGAAAATGCTAAAGAACTTCTATCTCAAAAGGATATTGATGGTGCATTGGTTGGCGGGGCCTGTCTCAATGCTGATTCTTTTTATGGTATAATTAAAGAAGCTTAATAATCTTTTTCCGGAGCCTGAAAAAGCTGTTTCAGGCTCATTTCCTGAATTGCATTCCCCTCGTTTTGAAGTTATATTTGTAAGTTTATTTTTCAGCAAATTGGATATGAAAATCAACTTTTTATCATTTAAACACATAATTTTAAACGTTCTTCTCATAATAGCTTTTCAACCGCTTCTAACTGCACAAGTTGTATTCAGAGATCTGCCTCAGTATAAAATAAATTCAGCCGATTTACTCTTTTTTGACATAACCGACACAAGAAACATAATTTCGTTAAATGGAGATTGGCAGGTTTATTCTGCGGAAGATGAAAATAAAAACAAAGTATATATTGGAATACCATCAATATTCAAAGGTTACGGCAGCTTTGTTTTCGAAAAAACATTTAAACTTACTTCAGAAGAGTTGAATAGAAACCGAATTAAACTAGTTTTCTTCGGATTAAATTATACTGCAGATATTTCAGTAAATGGAAATATTATCTACAGACACTCCGGGGGTGAGTTTCCTTTTACACTGGATTTGCCGCGAGATATTTTACAGTCAGATAATGAGAATCTTATTTCTGTCAGTTTATCTTATAAACTTGATTCTCAAAATACAATTCCGTTTAAACAGAGATTTCTTTTTCCTCAAAACTTCGGTGGAATAATAAGGGATGTTTATTTACATCTCACACCAAACATTAATATTAAAGATGTTAGTCTGTCTGGCAGTATTAATCTTTCCAATAAAAGAGCAGTTATAGAAATAAATTCATTAATAGAGAACAGAGATTTTAAAAAAGTTACTGATACCGTTGCTCTATCAACCAACTTTTCATTAAGAGTAAAAGCATATTCACCTAGTGGAACTACTGAGCTTACTGGGACCGAAATTAAGTTTGAACTTAAGCAAAATCGCGAAACAGAGATAAAGCACATTATTCAGGTTAATGATCCTCTGTTATGGTCACCGGCATCGCCCGGTAGCTATATAATCAGAATTGAGCTTTACCGCTATGATGAGTTAGTTGATATAACCGACAGATCAATTGTACTTTATGATCTTCGGTTATCTGAAAGCGGATTGATGCTTAATGGAGCGCCTTTACAAATTAGGGGTGTAACTTATATGCCATCGTTTGAAAATTACGGCAGTCTTTCTTCTTATGCTCAAATGGAGAAGGATTTAATCATAATAAAGGAAACCGGATTTAATTTCGTGAGGTTTTCAAAAACGGTTCCACATCCATATTATTTAAAGTTATGTGAGGAATTGGGGCTGCTTGCATTTATCGAAATTCCTGCGGGAAGCATTCCTGAAAATCTTGCCAACGATCAGAATTTTATGGCTAGAAACAGAAACTATCTAGCAAGTTATTTAAAGGCTTATTCGGGTTACTCTGCCGTTGCAGCAATAGGGCTGGGCAGTTCATATTTGTATAGTATAGAATCACATCGGTCTCTTCTTGTTGATCTTGGAGAAAAGGTAAAGACCAGCAGTTCCCTGATGACTTACGCTTCATTTAGTGGATTAGATGCCGGAGATATTGAAAATATTGATCTTTATGGAGTTGAATTACTGAATGCCCCATTCAGCGATTTAAAAAATAAACTCAATGCTTTAGAAGAGAATACAGTTTCAGGCAGATTATTTATCAGCGAAGCTACTTATACTGTTAATGTTGGTCAGACGGATGGATACGTAAATTATTTTTCTTATGAAGCTCAAGCGAAATATTTTGAGGATTTACTAACTTATACAGATGAATCTGAAATAGCCGGATTTTTTATTAATACTATGTTCGATATGTATGGTGATTACCCTTCAATTCTTTCCGGTTATGAAGCAGGACTTCTTTATAATATTGGTATTGCCGGAGTGGATAGAGATCTTTCAAGGATTGCATATAAAGTTATAAATGCAAAATTGAAGAACGCAGAAAGAGTTACCATTCCTATAGGAAGCACTAAAGATGATGCGCCAATGGTATTCATTATAGTTGGGTTGCTGCTTGCAATATTTATGGGAATTCTGGTTAACTCTGGAAGAAAATTCAGAGAAGATGCATCACGGGCATTGCTTCGCCCATATAATTTTTTTGCAGATATTCGTGATCAAAGAATAATATCGGCCTATCATTCACTTTTTCTGGCAATAATTGTATCTGTAACAGGTGCCTTATTAACGAGTAACATTTTATATTATCTAAAGACAAATATATTATTTGAAAAGGTTCTTCTTGCTTTTGGAAGTCCTGACCTGGTTTATGCAGCAAGTTATTTTTCCTGGAATCCAATTAGTGCATTAGTCTGGCTTTCACTGCTTCATATAGCAGTAATAGTAATTTTTACTTTATTAGTCAGATCTGCTTCAATGTTTGTAAAAACAAAAGTTTATCTGTCAAGCGCTTTATTTGCAATTGTCTGGGCTCTACTTCCCCTGGTGCTTTTGATTCCTCTTGGAATAATTCTCTATAGATTATTAATGGCTGATGTAGCTAATCTTTATGTATTTATTGTTCTTTTTATATTTTCAATCTGGTTGATATACAGGCTGATGAAAGGCATTTATGTTATTTACGATGTGAGTGCAGGACCGGTTTATTTTTATAGTATTCTGCTTTTCTTACTCGTTTTCGGAGGATTTTTAATTTACTTCCAGGTTAGTAACTCGGTTATTCAACATCTTATGTTAATCTTAAAGCAGTCTAATATTTTAGGATAAACTTTTTGTATTTATCAAAATTAGAAATATTTGGATTTAAATCATTTGCGCAGAAGACAAATGTTCTATTTAATGAAGGAATAACGTCTATTGTTGGACCAAATGGATGTGGTAAAACTAATATAGTTGATGCAATACGCTGGTGCCTAGGGGAACAGAAGAGCAGTGCACTTAGAAGCGATAAAATGGAAAATGTGATCTTTAACGGGACCTCAACTCGTAAACCGATGGGGATGTCTGAAGTTTCATTAACCATTCAAAACACAAAAGGTATTCTTCCTACCGAATACACAGATATTACAATTACGAGAAGAATTTTCAGGTCTGGTGAAAGCGAGTATCTGCTTAATAAAAATATTTGCCGCTTAAAAGATATAACCAATCTTTTTATGGATACAGGAATAGGAGCCAATGCCTATTCGGTTATTGAACTAAAAATGGTGGAAACTATTCTCAGCAATAAGGCTGAAGAACGCCGCACAATGTTTGAAGAAGCTGCAGGCGTTAACAAATACAAATTAAGAAGAAGATTATCTTTAAGAAAACTTGATGAAGTTAAAACTGATCTTACGAGGGTAAATGATATTGTAAGTGAAGTTGAAAAGAAAGTTAACTCACTTGAAAGACAGGCAAGAAAAGCAGATAAACATAACAATCTTTCATCAAGGTTAAGAGAACTTGAACTTGATTTAGCAGAAAGGGAATTGGCTTTGTTTTCTCTTCAAACTGCTCAGTCAAAATTAAGAAAAGATGAATTATTTAAGCACAAAATTCAGTATGAGTCTGAAATATCAAAGTTTGAAGACCAACTTAAGGAATCGCGTGAAAAGCTTTTGGCCATAGAGTCAGAACTGAAGCAGAAACGATCAGAAGTTGCACTGCAAACCGAAAAAATTTACAACGCTCAGAATTCCATTTCATTATATACAGAAAGAAAAAATGCCTTAGAACATAATATTGAAAGGTTCGAACAGGAACTTGATGAGTTAAAAATTCAACTGACCGAATCTCAAAAAATCATTTCAAACGGGGACGCAAACGTACAGAAAATTCTAAGCAAAATTGATATTAAAGAGAAAGAAAGAGCTGGGGTTGAAGAAAAGTTAAATCAGAAAGAATTAATACTGGACAAAAAAAGAAGCCAGCTCAAACAACAGTCAGATATTCTTCTTGAAAAGTTTAAAGAGATAACCGGCAAAGAAAATGAACTTCATAATACTGAAAATCTCCTTAAGCAGAGAACTGAATCAATTGTAAAACTAAACGATAAAATTCTTGCCCTTACAAATAATGTGGCAAAAACGGTTGGTTACCTTGAAGAACTTGGAAATGAAAAATCTGAAATTGAAAAAAGTCTTAATGAGGCTGAATCTGTATTTCTTGCCAAGCAGAAGGAAAAAGAGGAACTCGAAAGTCATTTATCTTCTTTAAAAGATAAAGAACTTGAAGATAAGAGCATTCTTAAAACTCTTAGAGACAAAATTGAGTTTATCCAATCACTTATAGAAAATCTTGAAGGAGTCTCAGCTGGTGCAAAAGCTCTTCTTGATGACAAATCCTGGTCAAAAGGCGAAAAAACTATACTTGCACATATTGGTGATTCAGA
>DATHSU010000149.1:0-1809 GCA_035463895.1 Ignavibacteriaceae bacterium
ACTGAAGACTGTGGACTCATTTCACCAGCACTCCCTCTTTATAAAACTTAATAACCTCAATCGGACAAGACCACACACATTTAGAACAGTTAGTACATCGCGGATCAATAATAAATATTTCAGCTTCTTTCATTTCAATTGCATCTTCAGGACAAACGCCTACGCAGCATCCGCAGAAATCACATCTATCTGGAAGAATTTCTATCATCAACTTGCCTGTTTTTGCCTGTCGGTAATTCATTTAAAAAAATTAAAGGTAAAAAATGGATTAAAGATTTTATTTCATTGCGAAGTTAATTAAAGAGTGATTGTTAACAAAGAGGAAGGCCGATTCATTTATCAAACGATTTTATTTTTTAATATTATTGTTCAGATAAATAAGTTTCAGTATATGCAGATCCAGATAGGAGATTTCCTGATTAAATTTTTCAAAGGCGGGACTTAATTGCTGTGTTCCTTCCATATTAAAATGTTCAAATACTTTTTTGTGAAGTTTTTTATCAACTGTCAGCATTTCAGCTAATCCATCTGTTCTTACAGAACGACCATCAGTTGTATATCTTACAAGGTGACTGATTATAGTTTGTGTTTTTACATTGAACTCTTCCTCAAGTTCTTTAATCGACTTTCCATCATTATAAGATTCACCAACCTGAATGTGCCGGGGTTTATCAATACGTGAGCCTCTTTTCCGGCTTCTGATTTCTCTCTTTGGACTTCCGACCCCATACTTATCAATATATTTTTTAATCATTGGTATAAACACCTTACCATAACGCTCAAGCTTATTTATTCCAACACCTGATATGCGCAGAAATTCACCTTCATTAACCGGGAAATCTTTTGCCATTTGTATAAGCGAAGCGTCCGAGAATATCACAAACGGCGGAATGTTGTGTGAATCCGCAATATACTTTCTTTCAGCTCTGAGAAGTTCAAAGAGATTTTTATCATAATCTTCATCAGTACGTTTCAGTTTCTTTCGTGAGACTTCCGGTTCTTTTACAAATCCGGTTACTTTTTTATTCTTGAAGAGAACATCATTTGCGGTTTCATTTAGTTTCAGGCTGCCGAATTCGTTATCTCTTCTGATAAGTTCTTTCCTGATGAACTGATGTGCGAGTATCTGCCATTGTTTTTTATTTAATTCCTTACCAACACCATACACGCTTAAGTTCTGATGACCGTTGCTGAAAATCCTGTCTGACTCTGTACCGCATAAAACATCAATAATATAATTTACACCGAACACTTCACCGGTCCGTTTTACTGCTGATAAAAACTTCTGTGCATTTACTGTTACATCAACAGTATCTTTTTGATCAACAGTACAATTATCGCACATACCGCAATAGTCATCTGTAAAATTCTCTCCAAAATATTTTATTAATGGTTGTCTGCGGCATACTTCCGTTTCTGCGTATTGCACCATTGCCTGAAGATGAATTTCAGCCGAACGTCTTTCAACAGGGTCTTCTTTCTGATCTATGAAATAATTTATCTTGGAAATATCACCATAGCCAAAAAGCAAAAGGCAATCAGCACGGACACCATCACGACCCGATCTGCCGATTTCCTGGTAATATGATTCAATGTTTTTTGGAAGATCATAATGAAGTACGAAGCGAACGTTGGATTTATTTATTCCCATACCAAATGCAATAGTTGCAACAATTATCTGTACTTTATCTTTAATAAAAAGATCCTGGTTTTCATTTCTTTCTTCATCAGATAATCCGGCCTGATATGGTTTTGTTGAGAAACCTATGTCCGATAAACTCTCACTAAGATCATGAACCTGTTTCAGTG
>DATHSU010000150.1:0-10870 GCA_035463895.1 Ignavibacteriaceae bacterium
CAAACATTCCCGTTTTGGAAGGAAAACAATCGCTTGGTTCAATAAAAGAAAATAAGTTATTAGCAAAGTTGGTTGAGAATCCACTTCTTTATAACAATGAGGTAAAAGAATTGATGGAAGAATCTTTGCCAATATTAGATGCTAAAACAGAAATTGAAGAAGTAAAAAATTATCTTAAGAATAATTCAGCTATTCTTGTCAGTGATTTTGGATTGATAACTGATATTATAACAAGATATGATTTACTTGAAATACGGGAATGAGTTAACGAGGCCGTCTCAAAAGTCTTAAACACAAGGTAGCCGCAACTTTCAAGTTTCGTATTTGTTATATTTTCGCAAGCTGAAGCTCGCGGCTACCATAAAAAATAGAGTCATGAGACAGCCTCCTTTATAAAAATTAAGTGACCCTGAAACAAGTTCAGGGTTAAAAATTGAAAGGAAAATAATGGGCTTTTCAACCGATGCAATTCACGCAGGACAAATACCTGATCCAACAACAGGAGCCGTAATAACACCAATTTATCAGACATCAACTTATGCGCAGTATGAGCTTGGCAAAAGTACCGGATACGAGTATGCAAGAACTCACAACTTAACACGACAGGCACTGGAAAAGAATATTGCAGCACTTGAAAAAGGAAAGTATGGAATTACATTTGCATCCGGTTTAGCTGCAACTCACGCACTGATGAGTCTTGTTAAAACCGGTGATCACATTGTGATCTCAAATAATGTTTATGGCGGCACATACAGACTTTATGAACTTAATATGAAAAACTATGGGTTGGATTTTTCGTGGGTTGATTCAACAGACCTGAAAAATGTTGAAAATGCTATTCGGAAAAACACGAAAATGATTTTTGTTGAAACTCCAACTAATCCAATGCTGAACATAACTGACTTAAAAGGCATTTCAGAAATTGCAAAGAAGCATAATCTGATTTCTGTTTGTGATAATACATTTATGAGTCCGTATTTTCAAAATCCAATAGAGTGGGAAATTGATATCGTACTTCACTCAACAACAAAATATCTTGGCGGTCATAGCGACGTCATCGGTGGAATTCTTGTAACAAGTAAAGATAATTATCACGAAAGATTAAGCTATATTCAAAATGCTGCTGGCGGAGTGCCTTCGCCATTCGACTGCTGGCTTTTACTTCGCTCTACAAAAACTCTTGCTGTAAGAATGAAGCAGCACGAAGAAAATGCAAAAGCTTTTGCAGCTTTTCTATCCAAATCAGGATATGCAGAACGAGTTATTTATCCAGGATTAAAAGATCACCCACAATACAAGCTTGCAAAGAAGCAGATGCGTGGATTTGGCGGAATGCTCTCAGCCGATTTTGGAACACTGAAGAAAGCAAAAAAAGTTCTGAATAACTTAAAAGTCTTTACACTTGCTGAGAGTCTTGGCGGTGTTGAAAGTCTTGTTTGTCATCCTGCCAGTATGACGCACGCATCAGTGCCAAAAGATGAAAGAGATAAAATGGGATTAACAGAAAGTCTCGTTCGCTTTTCAGTAGGTATTGAAGATATAGAAGACTTAATAAATGATGTGAAGCAGGCATTAAAATAAGAACTTAGATACTGCCTTAGAGGTGGAATTGAATTCAATATGGTAATGTTTCGTGATCTACAGCGTCTTTTACATCTAAAATTTCTGTAACCACATAATTACTGTTGCCGCGCCAGGGTATTGCATTTAGATATTCTTTATATCTTAGTTCAACAAACTTACCGCTATGTCTTTCCAATATTCTGGCAATATATTCATCCTGAATGCTGAACTCAAATTCATTGCTTTGCATTGCGCCCGGATTTGGAGTTTTGAATCCTGTTTGGATTATTCTTCCTTCCCAAGTTTTAAAAATATATCCCTTTTTAACAACAAAATTTAAATTGCCGGCTTTTACACCCTCGCCAAAAACAAAATAGTATCTCCACCAGAAAACTAAAGCTAAAATTATGATTATTACCGGAATTCCGATTTTTAAGAACTTTTTCATTTTTTTCTTTCTTTATTCTTTCCAAAATTATCACAAAAATATTTTACTAAAAAGTGCACCATTAGTTATTTGAAATTAAATAGAAATTCTAACCTCAGAAATTTCAATTCCTTTTGTTAACTTTATCGTGTTAATAACAAAATTGACTGAGTAAAAATGAAAACTATAACTATAATAATCAGCTTTTTTCTTTGGCAGTTTCTTGCTATTGCTCAACAGGAAGAAGATACATTAGAAATATTTTTGATTGATGCTTATGCAACTCCGGAAATACCACATACATTTGTCTTATCATTTTTTACCAGCGAACCCGCAATTACAAAAGTAAAACTTGAAAAAAAGTATGAATATGATGTTTCAACTGAATTTTCAGAGATTCATAATATCAGTATTGACTTATCAAAACTTGATTTCGAGAACAAAACAGTAAAATTTACTATTGAAAGCACCGATAGCCTGGGTAACACATCAATTAATGATGAATATGATTTTGATTTACCATTTGAACCAGTGATTGAATCCGGTTCTTCATTATTTACTTTTTGTTTATTTGGCGGAATGATCTTCGCTCTTCCAGCTCCCGGATATGTGCATAATGATTTGGGAGATTATTTCAGTTTAACAAAGGAAATTCCTGTTTTGTCTTTCCGGTCTCGCAGCTTTCATTACCCGGCAAGTTACATCTCAATTGAATATACGTATATATTCAATGCAAACAGCAGGAACTTCTTTAGAGCCGGATATAAAAGATTATTTGAGGTTGACTTTATAAAATACATTTCACCCGGACTTACCGCATTCACCAATTTTAAAGGTCAGAATGGAATAGCACCTGAAATATCACTCGGATTATTCACCATTTTCAATAATTCATTTACAGTTTACAGCCGTTACAGGTTTAATTATAAACCCAATGATAATTCTGCAAACTTTCATGAGGTTAATTTAGGACTTTATTCCAGCTTTTTCTCATTCTATCTTAAATAAAGCAATCGTTTCATTTGGAATGATTTTCAGACTTATTGTGTTATAGTATTAGAAAATACATAGAAGGTAATGAGAAGTTTAATTTTTGCACTATTAATATTATTTAATTCCATTTCTTTTCCACAGTACGGCAACTTCAAAGGAAAAGTTACAGACGGAAATTCACCAATTCAATCTGTTAATATTTTCTTATTGAATACCACTTTAGGAACTGCTAGTCAAAGCGATGGAACTTTCCGCATTACAGGTGTTCCTGTAGGAATCTATAAAGTCCGATTCAGTTCAATTGGATACGAAACAAGGTTTTTCGATATAACTATTTCTGAGGGTAAAACCGTCGAACTAGATGTTGTACTTAAAACTTCAGTAATTGAAGTAGATGATGTTGAAGTAACAGGATTGCGCCAGCAAAAGCAAAGTGATACCAGAACCAGTCTTATTGATCTTAATCCGCGTGATGCAAAAATATTGCCTGGTGCAGCTGAAGATGTTTTAAGAACATTACAATCACTACCCGGAGTTCTTGCTCCAAATGATTTTTCATCACAGTTAATTGTAAGAGGAAGCGGTCCTGACCAGAATCTAATAGTAATGGACGATGTTGAAGTTTTTAATCCCTACAGACTTTACGGTGTGATCAGTATGTTTAACCCTGATGCAGTTTCAGATGTAAATTTAATTTCGGGCGGTTTTCCTGCAAAATATGGTGATAGACTTTCTGCTGTACTTGACGTTACAAATCGTGAAGGAAGCATAAATAGAAATCTTACCGGCAGTCTGAATGCATCAATTGTTGATGCTAACCTTGTTCTTGAAGGAAAAAATCCATTCGACATAAAAGGAAGCTGGCTTCTTAATTCAAGAAGGACTTATTACGATTTAATAATTGAGCCGTTTGTGAAGAGTGCCGGATTAGTTGAAGAGAGTACAACTTTTCCTAATTTTTATGATGTGCAGGGTAAATTTGTATTCGGACCTTTCAACGGGCATAAGTTTTTATTTAATGGAGTGTATTCGCGCGACGGGGTTAATGTAATTAGCGGTGAAGATAGAAATACCCCCGACAGTGTTGGTGTTTTTAATGTTACTAGAAATGATATCATTTCAGGCGCCTGGCATTATGTGCCTAATAAAAGATTTTTCAACAAGTTTGTGGTTTCATGGTACAGGAACAGCGGAGATACAGATTTTGATTCGCAAATATTAGATCCTTCTTTAAACAGAAGTGATTTTGAAGATGTTCTGCCCGATACTTTACAACCATATCTTCTTGGTTTTAAATTCAACGGTGATTTTAGTTATACAAAAATTTCCATTGATGATAAGCTTACCTACTTCTGGAGTGATCATGTGTTTGAAGCTGGCGCCGGTTATGATTTTATGGAAACTCGGCAAAATTTTAATTTTGAACTTGATCCGCAGCTTGAGGCAATCTTCTTGGCAAATCCACAAGTCAGAGCATCACTAAGTGACTTAAGAGATGTAAAAAAATATAACCGCTTCAGGGCTTACGCTCAAAATAATTTTAAACTAAGTAATAAGCTGTACTTCAATCCAAGTTTAAGATTTGATTATTACGATCTTCTCGATAAATCATATCTTGCACCGCGAATTTCTTTATCATATGCAATTGATGAAATAACTACAATTAGGGCAGTCTGGGGAATGTATTATCAATCTCCCGGTTATGAAAAATTGCGTGATCAGAATGTTCTGTTTGACCTGGGCGATAGATTTGCAAAAAATCTTAATGCTGAAAGAGCTTATCATTATGTATTTGGAATTGAAAGATGGCTGGATAATGAATGGAGTCTGCGTTTTGAATCGTACTATAAGGATTTTCAGGATTTAATTGTGCCGCAGATTGTTGAAGGTACAAGGTTTTTTATTGAACCTGTTCCAGGCCGTAATCCAAGATTTATCGATGGATGGACTTCACCAGTGCCTGTTAAAGGAGACTCAGTAACACAAATTCCAATCAACAATGCATTTGGTGAAGCATATGGATTTGAATTTTTTATCGCAAAGAAAAACTTATCGCGCAGCAGCAAATTATCCGGATGGATTTCATATTCGTTGGCATTTGCAGATCGATTCGAATACAACAATAAATATCCCTTTAGATTTGATCAGCGTCATACAATTAATATTGTTCTCAATTATGATTTTTCGAGCTGGTTTAATTTCGGAATCCGCTGGCAGTATGGATCAGGATTCCCCATAAGTGAAGCAATAGGTGTCAAACCCAGAATTATATATGTTGATAATGATTTCGACGGTATACCTGAAACTCCGGCAATTGCAACACGCCGAACAAATGACCCGAATGCTGAACCACAAGTTATTTATGATGTTGATTTTGGAGATAGAAATTTTAATTCAAGAAAACCGGAGTATCACAGACTTGATTTTCGTGCAAATTTTCTAACAAACTTTTGGGGAGTTGATTGGGTGTTTTATCTGGATATAATAAATGTTTATAACAGGAAAAATGTAATTGGTTATGATTATTATATTGAAGAAGATCTCACTTTAGGGAAAAGACCAGGCAATATGTTTCCAATTCTCCCAACTCTGGGATTCAGTGTAAAATTTTAATTAGATTTGTTTCATCTTTTTACAAATTCATAAACCATATGCTAAGATGAAAAAATCTGTATTATTCTGGCTTCTCGCTTTAGCAATTACGTTAGCAGCAGCCTATTACCAGCGATTAACAGGACCCACATACCCGATTGAAAATAAATTTATTTTTAACGGGAAATACTTTAATTATAAATTTGATAGAAGTCACGGCGGCGATAGTGATCATCCGGTAAGCCTTGACGTTCAAGAACATCTAAGAAATGGTACTTTAAAGTGGAAGAGATTTAAAACGAATGATGAATGGAATTTCATTCAGATGCGGAAGGAGGACGGAAAATTAATTGCTTATCTTCCAAATCAGCCGCCTGCAGGTAAACTGGAATACCAGGTAATATTAAGCGCCGGTGAAACTAAAAAAGTTATTCCCGCTAATCCTGTGGTCATAAGATTTAAAGGCGATGTACCACCGCTGGTTTTAATTCCTCACATTATTTTTATTTTTGCTGCAATGCTTTTATCCAATCGAACAGCATTGGAATGTTTTGTTGAAAAACCTAATCTTAAAAAATACACTGTGTGGACTTTCATTTTACTTCTTTTAGGCGGGATGATACTTGGTCCTATTGTTCAAAAATATGCTTTTGGTGAATATTGGACCGGTTTCCCATTCGGAACCGATCTCACTGATAATAAAACTTTAATAGCTTTTGTTGGCTGGATAGTAGCTCTTATTGCAGTATTTAAATCTGAAAAACCAAAATGGTATATTTTATTGGCGGCAGTAATAATGTTTATAATATTCATAATTCCGCACAGTCTTTTCGGGTCGGAGCTGGATTACAGTACACTTAATGAATGAATGGATGAACTTTTATTACAAATATGAATCTAATCATGAATAAATTATCATATCAATTACTTTAGCAAAAACGTTTTGTCAGAAGAAAAACAAATTTTAACAGTTTCTGAAATTACGAAAGAGATCAGGAGAACTCTTGAAGATTCATTTTCTCAGGTTTCAGTAATTGGTGAGATATCTAATTTCAAAGCACATTATTCAGGTCATTGGTATTTCAATCTAAAGGATGAGAATGCAGTAATTAATTGCACAATGTGGAAAGGTTTGAACAACTTTGTTTTTTTCACTCCACAAGACGGTATTAAGGTAATCGTAACTGGCCGAATTACTGTTTATCCCCCGCGTGGTAACTATCAGATTGATGTGCGATCGATGAAGCCGGCAGGAGTTGGTGAGCTTCAGGCAGCTTTTGAAAAATTGAAGCAAAAACTTAGTGATGAAGGTTTATTTGATGATCAGTATAAAAAAGAAATACCTGCTATTCCCCAGAGGATAGGAATTGTTACTGCTATTGACGGTGCGGCAATTAAGGATCTTATCAGTGTTGCAGAAAGACGATTTCCTTTAGTAGAGCTTATCATAGCTCCGGCTAAAGTTCAAGGGGCTGGTGCTGCTAAAAGTATTGTTCAATGCCTTCATCAGCTTAATGCATTAAAGAATATAGATGTGATAATTCTCGCCAGGGGCGGCGGTTCTATTGAAGATCTATGGGCATTTAATGAGGAAATAGTTGCGCGTGCAGTCTTTAAATCCGGAATTCCAATTATTTCCGGAGTTGGCCACGAAACCGATTTTACCATTGCTGACTTTGTAGCTGATCTAAGAGCTCCAACGCCATCAGTGGCAATGGAATTGGCTACACCTGATAAACAGGATTTCTTTGCCTTTATTGGTGATTTTTTATATAATACGTCTGAAAATATAAGTGAGTTAATAGATATTAGAAAAGAAATTATAAATCAGATACTGGGATCTTACGGGTTCAGATTTCTTCTTGACAGGATAAGAAACAATTTTCAGAAGTTAGATGGACTAATTGTAAAAAATTCTCAATCAATTGAACGAAAAACTTTAATTTTACAGAATCAAATTTCACTTCTTAATCAGACTGTCGAATCTTATAATATTGAAAAGTCACTTAAAAAAGGTTTTGTCTTAATTAAACAGAATGATAAGTTTATAAGTCGTCAAATTTATTTTGATGAAAATTTACCTGCCACTATCAAGTTTTTTGATGGTGAAATAAAAGTTAAAAAGAATTAATATGGCTAGGAAAAAATCAGAACTAAGTTTTGAAGATAAATTATCAAGATTGGAAGAAGTTGCTGAATTGCTTGAACAGGAGAATTTAGGGATTGAAGAGTCAATTTCGCTTTTTGAGGAAGGTGTAAAACTTTCAAAAGAGTGCTTAATTGCACTTCAAAAGGCAGAATTGAGAATTACGGAACTAAAAGGGCAAATTTCTGATTTTAAAGAACATAGCTGATTATAAAAAATAAACGGAGTTAGAGCCAATGCCGGAAACAGAAAAGTATCCAGTCCTTTCAAAAGTTAATTATCCAAGTGATATAAAGGGTCTCTCAGTTCATGAACTTAAAGTATTATGTCAGGATATTCGTAATTATTTAGTAGATACGATTTCAGAAATAGGCGGACATTTTGGCGGTGGGCTCGGCACAGTTGAGTTAACGGTTGCGATTCATAAAGTTTTTAACACCCCGTATGATCAGGTTGTTTGGGATACTGGACACCAGGCATATCCTCATAAAATACTTACAGGAAGAAAAGAAGCATTAAAAAAAATCCGAAGGTTAAATGGCATTAGTGGTTTTCTTAAAAGATCAGAAAGCGAATACGATTCTTTCGGTGCTGGTCACGCTTCAACCTCAATTTCTGCTGCTCTTGGGATGGCAGCTGCGAGAGATATTAAAGAAGAAAATCGAAAGGTTATAGCAATAATTGGTGATGGTGCTATGACTGGCGGTATGGCTTATGAAGCAATGAATAATTCTGGTGTTTTAAAATCTGATCTTATTGTTGTACTTAATGATAACAGAATGTCGATTGCCCCTAATGTCTGGCAAATATCGAATTATTTTACTGAAATGATCGCTCATCCCGATTATAACAAATTCAAAGGACAGATATGGGATCTTACAGGTAAACTCGATCATTTTGGTGACAGATTAAGAAAAATTGCTGCCAGGCTTGAAACAGGTATTAAAGCAGTAATTACTCCCGGAATGTTATTTGAGGCTTTAGGGTTCCGTTACTTTGGTCCCGTTAACGGTCATAACATTCATCAACTTGTAAAATTATTTGAGCAGGTTAAAGAACTTAAAGGTCCCATCCTAATCCATGCTATCACTGAAAAAGGTAAAGGCTATAAACCAGCCGAAGGCCACTGGCAAAGACTTCACGCATCAACTCCTTTTGATAAAGTTACCGGTAAAGCAATTAAAAAAGGATCTGCTCCTGCATCGTACACAAAGATTTTTGGCGAAGCATTAGTTCAGATAGTTAAAGATAATTCAAAAGTTGTTGGAATTACTGGCGCAATGCCCGATGGAACTGGTCTTGATATTTTACAAAAAGAATGTCCGGATAATTATTTTGATGTTGGTATAGCAGAAGAACATGCAGTTACATTTTCAGCCGGAATGGCTACGCAGGGAATAATTCCTGTTGTTGCCATATATTCAACTTTTATGCAGAGGGCAATTGATCAGATTGTACACGACGTGAGTTTGCAGAAGCTTCACGTAGTATTTGCAATGGATCGTGCCGGTTTGGTTGGTGCTGACGGACCAACACACCATGGAACTTTTGATATAACCTATCTACGTATGATACCAGATATGGTTATTATGGCTCCAAAGGATGAATCAGAATTGAGGGATATGCTTTTTACTGCAGTTCAGTACGGTAAAGGACCAATTGCATTAAGATATCCAAGGGGTAATGCTCTTGGTGTTGAGCTTAAAGAAGGATTTGATCTGATTGAAATTGGTAAAGCTGAAAGATTGACCAAAGGAAAAGATGTAGCTATTTTAGCATTAGGCTCAATGGTTGATTATTCTCTTAAAGCCGCTGAAAAACTTGCTCTGGATGGAATTGAATGCGATTTGATAAATATGCGTTTTGCTAAACCTCTTGATACTGATCTTCTCGATGATATTGCTGCACGTCATACAAAAATAATAACAGTTGAAGAAAACTCACTGCCCGGCGGTTTTGGCTCTGGTGTTGTTGAGTATTTTGCAGATAATAATTATAAAAATGATATATTAAGAATTGGTATACCCGATAAATATGTAGATCATGGCACTCAGGAAGAGCTGCATCACTTATTAGGTATTGATCCCGATGGAATTGCTGAAAAAGTTAAAACGTTTTATTCGTCAAAAAGGATCACTCAAGAGGTTATTCTTTAATGCAAAAAGCCAGGATAGGGGTAATAGGTCTCGGTGGGGTTGCTCAGCTTGTCCACCTGCCCAACCTGTCAAAAATTAATAATGCTGAAATTGCTGCTGTGGCAGAGGTTAAACAAAGCAGACTAAATGCGGTTGCTGATAAGTTTTCAGTTAAAGCAAAGTTTAAAGACTACCGTGAAATGCTTGATAAAACCGAATTAGATGCAGTGATAATTGCCACACCCACAAGTACTCACAAAGAAATTGCTCTCGATTGTATTGATGCAGGAAAGGATATTCTTATTGAAAAACCTATGGCAAGATCGTACGCGGAGGCAAAATTAATTGTTGATGCAGCAAAAAAGAAAAAAATAAAGTTGATGGTTGGAATGAATTTACGTTTCCGGCCTGACACGATGCTTTTAAGAAGTCTAATCAATAGCGGTGAGATAGGAATTCCTTATTATGTTAGAGCCGGCTGGATAAGACAGCAAAGCAGCAGTGAAAAATGGTTCACAAAAAAAGAAGAATCGGGCGGCGGCGTAATAATCGATTTAGGCATTCATCTGATTGATCTTTCTTTATGGCTTCTGGGATATCCTGAAGTAGAATCAGTTTCTGCAAAAAATTTTTTTCATAATACAAGAAGCGTAGAAGACACATCAATCAGCTTTATTAAATGTAAAAATTCTTCGGTGATAACTCTGGAATCGAGCTGGTCTCTTCCTGTAGAAAAAGATCATTTTTATCTTTACCTATTTGGAACAAAGGGTAGTTATTCATCAAATCCTTTCAGGGTATATAAGAAAATGGAGGAGAATTATATGGATTTAACTCCTTCACAATCAGATAGTCCGTCGGTTCTATTTAAAAAATCCTATCTGAACGAGCTCAATAGTTTTAGTGGAGCTGTAAAGTGATTTAATCCTGTATTTTCACCAGGTGAAGAATCGATGCAGAGAATGAAAATAATAGAAGCAATTTATAAATCTGCTTCGGAAAATGTTGAAATAA
>DATHSU010000151.1:0-1817 GCA_035463895.1 Ignavibacteriaceae bacterium
CGGTGATGGAAGCAGTGCTTCAACACCGGTATACTATACAAATTATCTGGCTAATATTTCTTATGATGGCGGGCAGACCTGGTTAACTGAGAACATCTTCCCATTAAAAAACCGGCAGAATGTCTTCGAAACATTTTTATCATTGAACAAGAAATTAAACTATGATGAGATCACCGGTAAGATAAGAGCAGATTATTTATATATAGTTGATGAAATACCGGGACTCTCTTGGTGGGGACAAAATTCACCAAGCGATTCTAATGCATGGTATTATGATTCATTAGTGTTATTTACTACACCTGTTTATGGTGAACCTCCACCAGTATATAGTTACTCACTTTTACAAAACTATCCCAATCCATTTAATCCGGTTACAAAGATTAATTACAGTATAGCACATACGGGTAAAGCAATACTAAAGATTTATGATGTTCTCGGCAGAGAAATCAGAACTATAGTTAATGAAGAAAAACCGGCAGGAAATCATACGGTTGAGTTCAATGCCGCTGATCTCGCAAGCGGAGTTTATATATACAGGTTGCAATCAGGCGATTATATCAATTCGAAGAAGATGCTGTTGTTAAAGTAAAGCACTAATTTATTCGTCCGGAATTTTTTAAGCGATTCGGAGGAGTCGCCTTTTCATTTATCTGTAGGAACATGCCTCAGCACATAGCCAAAGTGTGATGGCGTGTTCCTACAACGAAAAAATCAAATTATTAGATTTGGTTTTCCGTTTTTCATTTCTGATAAATCCACATTCAATTTCCCTTATTTGATAAATAAATTCACCAAAAAATTGATATAATGAGCCCTTTTAGCATAAAAGCGGAATGCTTTGGTGGCATAGTTTCTGAAAAAATCAGGTGACTTAACAGCATATATTGTCGTTTATTGATGCTTGTTAATTATTTGTTCTGTCAGATTTTGCATTATAATTGAAATAATCAGAGAGAAAAAATTGAGCTTACGAACATTTCACGGCGGAGTTCATCCACCGGAATATAAAGAGTTAACTGAAAATTGTGCATTCGAAGTAATTCCTCTGCCCGAAGAGATAATTCTTCCACTGGCACAGCATCTTGGAAAAGAAGCTTCACCGCAGGTTAAAAAAGGTGATGAAGTTGTTCCCGGTCAGCTTGTTGCAGCAGCAGAAGGATTTATTTCCGCTCCGGTTCATACTTCCGTTGCAGGAAAGGTAATGAGTCTGGGAAAGGAATCAACTTCAAGCGGATTTCCTAAAAGCTCTATAGTTATCAAAACAAACGGAACTGTTGAGGCAGAAAAAACTTTATTGCCGCCATTAAATCCCGAAACAATTACTCCCGATGAAATAAGAGCAAGAGTTGCCGAAGCAGGAATAGTAGGACAGGGCGGTGCTGCATTTCCAACTTCTGTTAAACTCTCTCCGCCAAAAGATAAAGTTATTGATGTTGTTATTCTTAATGGATGCGAATGCGAACCGTACCTTACACGCGATTATAGATTTATGATTGAACGTCCTGATGATCTTATCTCAGGATTCAAACTAATTATGAAAGCCCTTAGTGTTAAACGTGGAGTTATAGGAATTGAAAACAACAAACCTGAAGCAATAAAACTTCTTACGGAAAAAGTTAAGAGTGAACCGGGACTTGAAGTTGTATCTCTGAAGACAAAGTATCCGCAAGGCGCTGAAAAGATGCTGATTAAAGCTGTTAACGGGAAAGAAGTTCCTCCAGGAAAACTTCCCATGGATGTTGGTGCAGTTATTCAGAATATCGGAACTGCTATTGCTGTTCACGATGCGGTTGTGAAAGGTGAAGTTCTTACAACAG
>DATHSU010000152.1:0-3661 GCA_035463895.1 Ignavibacteriaceae bacterium
GTAACCTTTTTTGCTCCGGTTTTTCTTTCAAGTCCTTCATTTCTTTTATTTGAGTAATAAAGAATCTTACATCCGAATGATGCAGCCCGAATTGCTGTAGCAGTACCAATTCGACCAGCACCAAGAATTCCAAAAAACTTGTTTTTCAATTCCATACCCAAAAGCAATTTTGGATGCCATCCTTTAAATCTGTTCTCCCTCATCATTTCCTCTCCCTCAACAAATCTTCTTGCACAAGCCAGAGTTAGAGCTATTGCCAGATCTGCAGTTGAATCTGTCAGTACATTCGGAGTATTAGTTACAATTATTCCCTTCGAGTTAGCGTAATTCAAATCAATATTATTATATCCTACAGCATAGTTAGCAATTACCTTACATTTAGGCATTGCGTCGATTACTTCTTTATCAATCTTATCTGTGAGAAGTGAGATTATTCCATCACAATGTTTTACTTCTTTGATGAGATCTTTTCGAGGTATAGTATTAGATTTCTTATATACTTTTACATCGTATTTTTTTCGAAGAAACTCGATTCCAATTTCCGGGATATTACGGGTTATGAAGATTTTCATAGTTAATAGCAATGAGATTATAAGATTACAGGTTAAATAACTAGCTTAATTTGTATTAGAAACTCACACTAATAAGGGTTACACTAAAATCCGGATTGGCCGGAGTTTTATTGCTAAATGTACTCTCAATGAATTTATTAGAATTACTTAAATGTGATAAAGCGTTTTTATTGTCTGTCTTAAATAAGTAATAACCAACTATTTCAAAAGGGATGGCTATTAAAAGCGCAGTAAAAAATCTTCTGTACACTTCGCTATCATTATTTGCTGCAAAAAATATTGTACTTCCAGCTACACCTCCAAGCAGGGTTCCCCAATAACTGCTATTCTGATCTCCTATATTTCCAACCAGAAATACTCCAAGTGATGAACCGGCCAACCAGGCAACCACTGCATAAATAGGTTGACTTTTATAGAAAGGTAAAGAAAAACCTAATCCGGCGACTATTCCTCCAAACGCCTGACCGCCAATTAGGATTGGGTTTAAAGAACCCGAAACTGTGTTCGAATCCGAAACTTCAAAATTAATATACTCCAGATAATCTACCTGTGCATTTAATTCTACAAGTAAAAAAAATGACATTAACAATAAAATGATATTAAATTTCATTTACAGTTAATCCTAAACATTAAATTCAGAACTCTAACGAAGATCAATTATAGATCATTTTTACCCAAACAGTAACTTTACAATAAACAACGCGCCCATAATTCCTGCAACATCGGCAAGCAGACCAACGGGAAGTGCATGTCTTGTATTCTTAATGCTCACAGCACCAAAATAAACTGCTAAGACATAAAATGTTGTTTCCGTGCTTCCAAAAAAAGTTGAAACAAGAATTCCTATAAATGAATCAGGACCATGAATAGCCATTGTTTCAGCCATAATACCAAGTGAACCGCTTCCTGATAACGGACGCATTAACGCCATAGGCAATGCTTCTGCAGGAAATCCTATAGGGTCAGTTATATATCTTAAAAGCGGAATCAGCCAGTTATCCATTGCACCGCCTGCCCTAAAAATTCCTATTGCCACAAGCATTGCAACGAGATAAGGAATTATTCTTACTGCAATATTAAAACCTTCTTTTGCGCCTTCAACAAACTGCTCATATACCTTAACTTTTTTAAGAGCACCATATCCAATAAAAACAAAAATCAGCAAAGGTATTGCTATTATGGAAATTACCTGAATAATTGATTTAAAGACATCTGCAAATGAATTTCCGAATACCGAGCCTAAATACTGACCAGCACCTGTTAATATTAATGCTCCAACAATTGCGATTATTGAAAAAATAAAATAGAAGAATTTCCGGTTTTGTTTTAACCATCCGGAAAATTGTCCTTTTGGTATTGGAAATCTTTCAAACAATTTAGCAGCAGTTAAGCCAACAACCACTGCACAAAAAGCACCGAATATGGAGGTTCCAATAATAACAGCGGGATTAGCACTGCCAGATGCTGCTCTTACAGCAATTGCCGTTGCTGGAATCAATGTCATTCCGGCGGTGTTAATTGCCAGAAAGGTCACCATCGAATTTGTTGCCGTTCCTTTGGTGGGATTAAGTTTATCTAATTCTTCCATTGCCTTAAGTCCGAAAGGAGTAGCAGCATTTCCTAATCCCAGCATATTTGCAGAAATATTCATAACCATTGATCCAATTGCCGGATGATCAGCCGGAACTTCGGGAAACAGTCTGCGTGTGATAGGATTTAGTGCGCGGGCAATTATCTTAATAAGTCCCGCATCTTCAGCAACTTTCATTACTCCAAGCCAAAGTGCCATTATTCCTATAAGCCCCAATGCTATCTCAACTGCAGTCTGTGCTACTTTTATTGCATCATTAGTTACTTTTTTCAGCCAGACAAAACTTATTTCTTCAAAGTACAGCTGCGTTGAGTAAACATTTTTTTCTGTTTCTTTTGTCAGTTTTAGTTTCCCGGCTATATCTGTATCCTTACCGGATAAGGGAGCTATTTCATTCCATATTGCCGGTGAATCCTCAGAAATGTTTATGAAGAATTGACGATTGCCGTCTTCATCGGCTGGTGATAATGTTATTTTTGTTTCAACATCTGAAGTTATTTCAGCGTGATAGAATTTTGATAAACGATCTGCACTTATTTTGAGAGTTGCAGATTCCATTTCAGAATCAGAGATAATATCATCATCAAATTCAAGAATTACATTAAGTGGTTTATTATTGTTGTATTTGTTTGATGTGAAATCAGATATATCAAGATATGTAGCAGATACTATTCCCAAAAACAGAAGAGTAAGCCAGACGTAATTCAGCAAAACAGTACTCCGTGGTTTATATTATTAGAAAATTTTTTATGTCAATTACCTTCCTCGGAAAATGCCTGCATTTCCTCTGTATCTATCATAATAGTTTTTAGCTTTTTTCCCTTTTTGTACTCCTTAAGGTCGGTATTTTGTGAATACTTTTTATGATATAATTCAATAAGCTGATCAATAAGCTTCTTATCTTCCACTTCCCTTACAATACCATTTATATTTATAGAAAATAATTTATAGGTAGCATCTGCAAACAAGTTCTGACCCTTAAATTTATTATCGGGTCTGTGGATAGTAAAACTTCCCAAATGATCAAATCTGATCTGCTGATAAAAATCTTCATCAACCTGCAGGAATGCATAAATGTTTTTATCAAGATAAATATAATTAGTAGCAGTTTGATAAATTTTCTCATCGTCAAGCTGAATTGCCAGAACTCCACTAAGTTCTTTCGTTAGCTCTTTTTCAATCAGCTTAAGATCACGAATATTCGAAATAACTTTTTTCATTATTAAACCAGTTTTTATTTCAGTATGCATTTTTTACTTGTATCTGAATAGACACAAATTTCACAATGCTTATAATTTTTATAGAAGTTTTTTTGAATTATACCTTTAATAATATCCGAAATTTCCCTCTTTACCAAAAAAAACCCGTCCTTGTTATAATTTTTTATTACAGGTTTTTCAGGATGTTTGATAAAGATCAAAATTAAGCGGAATGAATTATAATCACCGAACAATTTTTGAGCTATATAAAGATAGAATTTCAGTTGAATAAAATAATT
>DATHSU010000153.1:0-2206 GCA_035463895.1 Ignavibacteriaceae bacterium
ATAAGATTCAGTTTACGGCTTACCTCTGTAAGATTTCTAAGTGAAGATTTAACATCTGACTCCATTCGCTCATCTGTCAGATATTTATTCATTGAAGTTAGTGTTATTCTTATATCTTTGAGCATATTAGTCAAATCATCCTGAACCGGTCCAAATGCCGCCATTACACTTGGAATATCCGAAAGAAATTCGCCATTATGGATTTTCTGAAGATCTAATTTTTTATTTGAAGCTCCAGGAAAAATTTCAATTCTCTTGCCACCCATTAAATCAAGCATATTAAGCGTAAAAATAGCATCATCATAAAGTTCAACATCTCCATCTAATGTAAAGGTTACAAGAACGCTGGCTTTTTCAACCTTCAAACTTTTAACAAAACCCTTGCGTACTCCGTTCACGGTAACAATATCACCTACTTCCAGACCTGCCACGTTACTATAGCTAACCTTCACGTCCCTGTCGTTTGAATGTAGTGTAAAGTTTTTTGCCCAGCCAAGTATCCATAAAAGGATAATTAATCCAAGTACAACCGTTATACCCACTTTTATTTCATTTTTTCTTTCATCTCTCATCTCGATACCTTATAAGTTGCTGCAGCTTTTCAATTTCTATTTTATTAACTACACTATCACTAATTATTTTTTTAATTTCTATCCAGAACTCTGAGCTGGCAGAATCATGTTTTTTAAAGTCAATGTTTTCTAAATAATTATTGATAATGCTGAATAAAGAATCCTTTTCTACTGACTCCGTGACAAAATCCAATTCCTGGGTAAATCCTTTTTCAATCCTTGGTAATAAAATTTTTTTACCAGGTTCAATAATCCAGTCATCAAGTTTATTTTGAATAATGTATGCAATAGTTGCTACAAAAATAGTTAATATTGCAATAGTTTTTAAGAAACAGCCTTTCTTCATTAAAATAATTTTATACTAATTTCTCAATCATTATTTTTTTAACACGTTTTTTGTGAATTTCCTTCACAATATACTTATATCCATTATGGATAAACTGGAAATTCTCAGAAGGTATACTTCCTGCTTGGTTTAAGACAAAACCTCCCAGCGTATCAAAATCTTCATCTTCATTTTTAATTGATGATCCAACTACCAGATTTAATTCATCTATTGGTATTTTTCCAAGAGCCAGCCATTTATTGGTTTCAACTAAACTCAACAGGTCTTCTTCTTTATCATATTCATCCCAAATCTCACCCACAACTTCTTCAATAATATCTTCAAGTGTTACCAAACCTGCTGTTCCGCCGTATTCATCAACTACAATAGCCAGATGCATTTTTTTATCTTGGAACTCCTTGAGCAGTTCACTTATCAATTTTGTTTCAGGAACGAATAGTGTCTTACGAGAAATTTTCTTCAATGAAAGATGAGTCCTTAGTTCCGGATTACTTGATAATGGCAGAAGGTCTTTAGCGTATATTATACCAACTACTTCATCCAGATCATCTTTATAGAGTGGAATTCTGCTGTGTCCAGACTGTGTAATGATATTCATTAAATCATCATAACACACATCTGATGGTACAGCAATAATATCAACACGCGGAGTCATAATTTCTTCCACTGTTAAGGAAGCAAAGCTGACCAATCCACTTATTAGATTATGTTTTCCATCTTCAAGTACACCTTTTTGATGACTGATATTTGTTAGATGAGGAATATCCTCTATTGAAATTGCAGATTTAGACCTGTCAATTTTAATTTTAGAAATTGATAGTTTAATAAATTCAGAAATTAATTCAGCAGCTGGATAAATTATTATACTAAAATAATACATTGGTACTGCAATAATCCTGCTGAACAGATATGGATTTTTTGTTGCAACTATTTTCGGAAAGAATTCGCCGAAAATAAGAACTAATACAGTAAGAATAATAATTTGAAACGTTATTGTGATTTCAGATGAGATTGAAAAATAATCAGCTGCATCGAAGGCAAGAAATATTGCTACTATTGATGCAGCAACATTAACTAAAGTGTTACCGATTAAAATTGTGACAAGTAATCGGCGCGGATAATTAATTAAACTTAAAGTATAACGAGAAATAATTTTGTTAGATTTGAAGTTGTTTTCAAACTTTTTTTTATCCAACGAGAACAGAGCTACTTCAGAACCTGAAAAAAAGGCTGAGCCCAATATAAGAACTAAAAGAATTACTGCTTTAATTGACCAATCAATATTCAA
>DATHSU010000154.1:0-1874 GCA_035463895.1 Ignavibacteriaceae bacterium
CTCCCCCCGGAGTAAAAGTGGATGAATTCGGCTGTCCGATCGATTCAGATGGAGATGGCGTACCGGATTACCTTGATGAATGCCCTGATACACCGGAAGGATATATAGTTGATGAAAGGGGCTGTATCATCGATTCAGATAGAGATGGTATACCCGATGACAGAGACAGATGCCCATTTACTCCTCTTGGTGTTGAAGTGGATGAATTCGGCTGCCCGATTGACTCTGATGGCGACGGCGTTCCTGATTATCTTGATGAATGTCCGGCCACACCAAAAGGATATTACGTTAACCAGTACGGCTGTGTTTTATGGGTACCCGATTTCGATTCAAATCCAAACCAGAAACTGGTTTTATATATAGATCAGCTATTCACCAAAGAACCGGGACTAAATGCCTTTGGGAAATCAGAAATAGGATTTATTGCAAAACGCATTTCTGAATCAAAATATCCCGATTGGGCAATCGTCGGTCATTCTGATAATTTAGGTGAAGCGGCTGCAAACCGTTTCCTATCTACGGAGTGGGCAAAGGTAATTTTCTACCATTTTGTAGAGTCAGGACTTGATTCTGCTAATCTAACTTACACTGGCTTAGGTTCAGAAACACCTATTGCAAGTAACGCTACAGAAGATGGAAGAAGTCAGAATAGAAGAATTGAAATTTATCCTGTTATTACCGAACAAACTAAATTGAGGGAACAGGAAAAACCTTTAGAAATTAAACCGGAAATTAAAACAGAAACCATTCCTGATAAGTCCATACTTTACGGGCTTTCATTGCCTTATGATTATGATAATGAAAGGAATGTTACTGATGTAATTTTAACTGACGGAAGAAATTTTTCAATTCAGCTTTCTACCTGGAGAGATAAAAAACGTGCAGAAGAAGTTGCAGCTAAGTACAAAAGAGCTGGTTTTAATGCTTTTGTAACTGAAACATTTATACCTAATGTGTCCGGAGCTTTTTATAAAGTACGGGTCGGATTTTTCTCCTCGCTCGGAGATGCAAGGGCAGCAGCACAAGCAATTGCTGATGTTAAGTAAATACAATAACAAATGATTGATAGATTGCCAATCATTTGTTGTCATCTCGACAAATGGAATGAGGAGAGATCTCAGAGAATAGAGGTTTAATTATAAATGATTAATGGAATAATGGAGCATTGGAAAGTTGGAATTTTGGAAAACCTGCCTGCCTTCGACAGGATGGATTATTAAATGAATGAAGTTTGCCAATCGCCGTCTTTTTGCTTTTGTATTGCAATATTCAAATTTTCAAATTATCCAGTTGTCCATTATTCCAACTTTCCATCATTCCAGTCTTCCACCATTCAATCTTGTTTTGTCATCTCGACAAATGAAATGAGGAGAGATCTATAAGTCAATCAATTACTTTTGCTGATAGTGTAAAAAAATTTTGCAATGGAAAATAAATACCTTTACTTTTTACCTGTTTTAAGAAGATTTCATCATTTTAATTGCTAATAATAACTAATGTAAATGGCGTTATATTTGTATTACTATTATTGAATTTTTTAGGTTAAATAAGCTTATACAAATGAACAGAATACTTTTCGCCGTTTTTTTAATTATATTTATTTCTCCTCAGTTATTATTCGCTCAACCTATTAAGAAAGAAAACAATCCCTTTGCAGATAAGTATCTCCTTTCTATTGATGGTGGGGTCAATTTAGGATATACAGATTTTAGGCAAACTCTCCCCGACTATATAATTAGAGGAAATTTTGAATATCTCTTCGGTCTCGGAAGCAGATCAGCCCTGGGTTTGCGTGCTCACGTTTCGTCCGGATATATTTCGGCTGAGGATTATGATGATTTCATTCTGACGAGAGCTGATAATTTAAGAACAAG
>DATHSU010000155.1:0-3665 GCA_035463895.1 Ignavibacteriaceae bacterium
TAAAAAAAAGAACAAATTTTAAATAAAATTATCAGTTTGTGACATTATTAAATCACATGGGCTTAAAATTTTTACTTTGTCAGATTGATAACGCTCCGGTTTTAAAGTAACTATATTAATCTTATTTATTTCTGCAGTTACAACAAAAAGTACATCTCGTAAGCTTTTAATCTCTTGTGAAATTTTATTAACACTTAGACTATAACGTGAATGAATGCCAAGAATCTTTAATGCAGACAAAACTGATTTAGCAGAATATTCGTCTTCTAAGGAGTTACACTTAAGCATTATTTCGGCAGCATTTAGAACAGTCGTAAATCCCAAACCTCGCTGTAATAATTCAACAAGTATTGAAGATGACCCTGAAACTAGGTGTTCTTGAATGACATCTGTGTCTAAAAGAAATTCAATTTTGTTTTTTTGTATCTGTTTTGTTCTTCTTAAAGGCTCCACCGGCTTTTAAAAACTCAATTACTACATCTTCCGGCAATGACTGAATCTCTTTAATTCTTTTAATCACATCCTTATTAAAATGGTATTTGCCTTCAGCTTCATGAGAAGCTGAATTGGCTTTATTAGTCAAATCATTTCTACTCATTAAGAAAGCTGATTCCATTTAAATTATTTTCGACTTTAAAAAAATCTGTAGCTGTTTTTGCTGCATCAGAAAAAGTTGCTCTTATACCCAAATCATTAACAGGCTTGTTCTTTCCATAATAAAGCAAGGGCACATATTCCCTGCTGTGGTCAGTGCTTGGAGTTGTTGGGTCGTTTCCATGATCAGCCGTAATGATTACTCTGTCACTATCATCTAAAGCAGATAAAAACAATGGAAGAAAATCATCAAATTCTTTTAGTGCTTGAGAAAATCCTACAGGATCATTTCTATGCCCGAAGTAAACATCAAAATCCACCAGGTTCGTGAAAATAAAACTGTCAGCAGTCCTTTTAGTATATTCAATAAGCTTATTGAAGCCCTCAATATTAGATTTGGTGTTCTCCACAATATCAATGCCTCTGTTATTAAATAAATCGGAAATTTTTCCAATTGAAATCGTTTTTATTCCATTTTTTTGCAGTACATCCAGTATAGTATCTGAGGGAGCATCTAAAGAATAATCTTTTCTGTTTGTGGTGCGTGTAAAATTACCTGGCTCACCAATAAAGGGCCTTGCTATTACTCTGCCTACCATCAACGGCGGTACTAATAATTCATCCCTTGTAATTTTACAAATCTCATATTAACGCTGTAAACCAAAGAAGTCTTCGTGGGCTGCAATCTGAAACACAGAATCTGCAGAAGTATAAACGATCGGAAACTCGGTCTTAATGTGCTGCTGACCTAACTCTTTAATGATCTCTGTTCCAGAAGCCGGTTTATTACCTAATACACCTTTCACCCCGGTTAAAGCAGTAAACTTATGAATAATATCTTCACAGAAACCATTTGGGAAATAAGTAAAATCATTATCAACATAAAGGCCGCCAAGTTCCCAATGGCCTGTAGTTGAATCCTTACCTCTAGATATTTCTTTCATCTTTCCAAAAGATGCTATCGGAGAATTTGACTTATTCACTCCTCTGATATCTATGATATTACCCAAACCCATTTTTTCAAGAGCAGTAAGTGAAATTCCATTAAGAGCATCAGCTAGATTTCCAAGAGTATTGCTGCCTTCATCCTGATATTCAGAAGCATCAGGCAGTTCACCAACACCTACTCCGTCAAGTACTATTATAAAAAAATTGTTCATTTATTAAAGAAAGGCTTAACTAATGTTGCGTACTGAGTTCCCGCCTTTTTCAAGTGCTTTTTGCAGTGCTAATTCAGCATTATAAATAACTTCATCGGCGTCCAATTTACCGGTTGTTGTAGCAACACCAATTGAAACAGTATAGGTTGTTTGCTGAGATACTATTGCAATTGGCTTGCGTGCGATTTTTACTCTTAATTTTTCTGCCCAGATGAAAACATTTTTGGGAACTGTGTTGAAAAAGTTAACAATAAAAGTTTTTTCATCCATTCTGCCAAAAATATTCATTGCGGTCATTTCTTTTGATATAGTTTCTGCAACAACTTTAATAACTTTGGGAAGCGGATCACCTTCGAACAAAGATTCTTGTTCAAGAAAATCATCAATTTTTATAAGTGCAAGTGCCCCGGAAGCATTTAAAGAATGCATTTTTATAAGATCTGAACTAAGTCTTTCCTTAAAAGCTTCAGCATTTAATGCACGTGTTTCCATATCAACGGCAAGCAATCCTTTTAATACTGTATGAGTTGAATGGGAATAAATTACAAATGAAATGATATTGACAGCATTCTTTAAAAATTTAACATCTGCATTCGTGTAAGCGTTCTTTTTCAAGCTCTCAAAACACAATATTCCATAAATTTGATTTGCATAAAAAAGCGGTATCCCAAGAAATGAACCATCGAAACTAAGATCTTCAACCTTTGAAAAACGAACGTATTTATCTGCACCAGTATCATCAATTTTAACAGGTATTCCGCTAATAACTGCCTTACCAGTTAGAGTACCGTTTAATTCTACCTCTAATCCCTGCCCAATATACTTCAATGATGTTTTATTTATAACTTTAGTTGTTTCAAATTTCTGTTCAACAGGTTTGAAATAAACAAAAGTAAATGCATCCCATTCAATCAGATCATTCACTGAATCAGTCAGATTTTTGAGAACATTTTCCTGCGATTCGAAACTTTTTTCTGAATCAATAAGGTTTAGAAGACCTTTTAATCGGGATTGTGAAATAGAATCTGAATGTTTTTCTTCAAAGATTTGAATAATCATTGTTATGACTCTTACAAATCTTCCTATTGAATAAATAGTTTCAATACCAAACTGATCGCCGACTTTGGAATCAATAGACAAAATTGCGATAAGCTGATTATCATAGTAAATAGGAGCTCCAACAAAGCTTCGTATTCCCTGGGGAGAATCGTAATACCTTATCACATCTGCTTCGGCTGCGGGAGAAATTTCCGTAAGCAGTTCTGGCTCACTGCGCTGAACAATTTTACTCAGAATATCATCTTCAATATCAAGTTTACTTTTTGTAATCTGATCACTGGAGGAGATATATTTTTCAATTGTAAGTTTTTCTTTTTTCTTATTGTACCAGAAAAATATTGCGGAATGTGCACCATAAGCTTCTTTTATAACTGTAAGCATTTTCTCAAGGACAAATCCGAACTGACCATTATTCCCTAATTCAGGAGGAAGTGATTCGTTTGCAATTTCTTCAAATCTTTCCTTTAAATCCGGCGGTTTTAATGTAGTTTTAGAAATTTTTAACTCGGGCTGATAATTTTCAGCAGTAATAATATCTGTATTTTTTGTTTTTGAAATGATTTTAAATGATTCATCCATTTCAGAAGAAGGCGGAGAACTGAATTGATCATCGAGTTCTTCATCTTCATTTATGGAATATTTACCGTCAAAACGTATTGAATCTCTTAAAAAAATAATGAAGGCGACATAAATGATCATCAAAATAATAGTAATTACACGTATGATAAGGTCATCGGTAATAAACAGAATAGCCGCTAAGAGCGGTACTAAAAGGAAGATTAATAGTCGTTTTCTATGTCGGCGGTTCATTTATAAAGAATGATATAAAATTAAGATTTAATATAATCTTAG
>DATHSU010000156.1:0-3809 GCA_035463895.1 Ignavibacteriaceae bacterium
ATCGCACTGTTCTCGTCATTTATTCTACGAATCGGAGGGTTTATCCCTTCCCGCAGGGCAAGAGCCCTCCCCCAGGATGCCGAAAGCTGGGCGGACAGTCACGCCAGGTGGGGCATACTATTCCCACCATCTTATACTTTCCGCCTCATAAGCCTTTTTCCATTCGGGAGTATCCGAAGTCCTGGTGAATAAAATCCGGACATTTTCCCAACCCATCCCGGAGTATTTTTCATTCGGAATAATATCCGGGCCATCGCTTAGGTCGAAGTCGTCCGGGACACAGGGAATCCTGTAATCCGACCAGCAGCATGTCAACTGATTTCCGTTGTTATAGCTTTCCCAGACTCCCAGGTAATTTACCGTGAAGGGTCGGGCGACATAATTAGTCGCACGCGAGCTCACGATATTTCCTTTCTGATCCATTCCCCAGAGCAACTCAACCTCTCCTTTGAAAATGCCGGTGGACTTCTCTTTGGTTGTTTCCCGGAAGAAATAATTACCCTTCACCAAGCCATTTACCTTACCCATCTGTTCAGCATCGTCGTCGTCTAATATTTCATCTGCCGTCTTAACGGCGGTGGTCAAAACGATTTCACCGACAAAGGGAAATACATTTACACCAACCTTAGACTTCCCTTCAACAAAATAAACATATGGATTATCTGTCTTCTGGACCGAGCTGTAAATAACCTGGATCCTTCTGCATTTGTCGCCAATTACGCCATAATAGGAAGTTAGATAATCATCTGTGCCCTTCGGATGCAACAAATCCGATAGATCATAATCTTTGATTAACGTGATGATGTTTCCCGTATTTGCAGGCTCAACGAGTATATCCTGTGAAAAAACCCGGGGCATAATTCCACAGAAAAGAATCAGTATTGTTACTTTGATCATTTCAGTGTTCGATTAGTTTTAATCGTCTTCTTTGCAAACGTTTGAAGTGTATTATTGGGTGCGGTTTTTGAGGCAATATTCTGTCGAAAAGCACCTAGACTAATACGGGATATAACCCATGATCTTCAGCAGGAAATATGAACATCATTATACACGTTATTGACTCACATTATTCCGGCTATAATAATTCATCAATTTTCCTATATAGTCGTTTCATACTACTTGGACGTAAAGCATTATTATCAGAAACATTCCCATCTTTATCAATTAAAACATAAGTGGGAAACCCTCCAACGCTATAAATTTCTGAGAGTAAATAAAATTCTTCATCTGTGAGCAGATAATTTTCTCCTTCCAGTTCATGCTGCTTTTTAAAATTTTCCCAATCCTCTTTCTTTGATTTTGCACATAGATTAAGAAATACGACCTCTCTATGTTTGAATTCTTCATGTAATTGTTTCGCGAAGGAAATTTCTTGTCTACATGGACCACACCAAGTTGCGTAAAAATCAATGTAAACCACTTTTCCTTTGTATTTATCGATATATCCTGTTTTTACTTCTTCTAGGCTACTATTTAATTCCTGTTGGCTTGGGTCAAATTTTTCTTCCGTTACTGATATTTTTTTCAAGCTATAGTCGTTTAAGTAATTTAGAATCCACTTATTTTCAATCAGTTCATCAAGTTTATCCCACTCATCTGATCTTGGTAACAAGTTATTTGTGAAATAAAATTTTGAGAGACCTTGTGAAAGCACAAGGTCTCTTGTTAGTCCACTTTTTAAAATTTCTGAGTTTTTAAGTAAGATTTTAAAATTGTACCTCAAATTTAGTTCCATGAGTTTTTGCTCATTCACTTTAATGAAACTCGCAAACTCCTCAGTTTCTGTAACGCTTCTGTCACCGGTAAATACTTTTGAAAGCATCGCTATTTCAGTCGGTGAAAAAAGATTTAAAGATTTGAGATGGCCGATTACTTCATTATCTCGAATGGATTCACTAGACAAAACGGAAACGATATTAGATATATAATCTATGGATGTCCTTGATTGATAATCTTCACTTTTTTGAATTGCATATGCTGTAAATAATCTGTCGTAAAAATCTTCTGGAAGTGACATTCGGGGTTTTGGAAGTTTTTCGGAATAATCAAACCTGTAGTTTATCCAAGCATGTGCAGTCTTAAATTTGATTTCACTTTCTAAAATTCTTATAACTCTATCAGACATTCCATGTGTATCACTATATGAACTTAAAAATGAAAGTTTTTCATCTTCCAATTGTTCCTGAAACTCAATGTAATCATCAATTGATAAATTTTGTTCATGCAATCTATCAGCTTTGTTCATTCTATCTCCAAACACAAAATTTAATGTGTCTTTAAAATTAGAAATTTCTTGATTCTGTATTCGCGATTTTCCCATGAACTGGAAACCACTCTCTTTAAACTTTATTTCATAATTAGTGTTGGGTTCAATGAGAAAATCTGAAAAATATTTGCCCTCAATATCGAAGTAAATACTATTTATAACTGGATGCGCTAAGTTGAATGAAAAATCGAAATTACCGAGACTATCTATTGGGAATATCTTATCTTGAACATCCCTTGTCAATGCATCAAAATAAGTTAACTTTCCTGTTTTGTATGTACCTTTATAGTTTTCTACTTTCCCAATAATTCTAACAAGACCATCTTTTATCTCAAGTTCATTTTCAGATGTTTTGCAAGAATAGAGTCCAATACCGATAATTACAAGTAGAGCAATTTTAGTTCTAATGTTATTCATTAAAGCTCTTTTCTTGAATTGTGTGGTAACGTCTTTATGACAGCATTGCGTTTATATCCACTATGCCATTATTGCGCATAGCACTCCAAAACCGGATAATATCAGCAATAGGTAGTTTAAGGCTGGAGTGGTTATGCATGCGCTGTTCTTGTGAGCAATTTAAAAAATTCATATGAACTTCCTGCCAGGAGATGAAAATAGCGGAAAGCCTGTGCGGGAGGAAAGCAATACCCTAATTTACCCGGCTGGAGCCGGATGACTGGACAAAAGGCCCTCCAATTCACGCTAGTTGAACTCCGTATGGGTTCACGGCTGCAATCTATGCTAGAAACTAGTCAAAAAGGCCAAAGTCTAGCGAACCCCGAAGGGGTTCAATATCAGTAGCCTGTAAATGCCGTATTGACTTGGAAGCAATGATGAACACGGCAATTACTGTGTATCCTTACGATATAGTTATATTATTCCCTATCTCCCTGGGCAGTTTTGTTCTCTTGGTTATGCCTATCCTGTATATTGCAAAGGTGGTCGAGATGTTCCTTCACGACCTTTTCTTGCCCGCCGACAATACCACAATTAAACAAAGTTGCATGTTGGAATTTCTATCCAAGTGTATTGAAATCCTCTATGTTGTTCCTTCAATAAGCCGAATGGTCTCTCATCCTTTGGCTATTTAGTAGCCTTTAGTCATCTTCGAAGAAGAGATTTTGTGAATTATTCCAAAAAGTATATCGTGAAAAAACCTTTCACTACAACTACGTCTGAAATATCTGTTATGAAGAGTTGGTGAAGCAACTTTTCGTGATTTTACTAGTACGCCGGATAAATAGGATAGTGGATTATATTGGTATTGAAAAGTTGATCTTAATCTGTCCTTATGAACCTAATATGATGTTTTAAAATATTATTATTTTTCTTTATGAAATGCCATAATGAATTAGGAAACAATCCGATTCAAGTTTCACTATCGAATAAATTCATTCCTTTTACAAATCATAATCATCTTGTCAGATAGTTTGATTATTGATTACATCATAAATACCCGATAGAAGACAAGCCAAGGTCACATTTTCTTCTTCTCCAATCATCTAAACGCTTAGTTAACGATTGAATAATTTGACTTTCTTAC
>DATHSU010000157.1:0-3032 GCA_035463895.1 Ignavibacteriaceae bacterium
TATTGCTTCCGGTTTATTGTTTTCAACCCCTATTACTCCACGTTTAACACCAAGGGCTTTAATAATTAGTTTGAATCCTGAGATAAGATCATCGGTTCTTTCAATCATGAATCTATAATCGCGTGTAAGATATGGTTCACATTCACATCCATTCAGAATAACCACATCAATAACTTTATCTTTCGGCGGAGAGAGTTTAACAGAAGTTGGAAATGCTGCTCCGCCCTGACCGACTATTCCAGCTTCAGCAACTCTGTTTCTAATTTCATCGGGAGTAATTGTCTCCGGATTAAGCGGAGGTAAAGTGATTTTCTGTGCTTCTGATGTTCCATTGGTTTTAATTACAATAGCATCTTTTGGAAATCCGGATGAAGTAGTTTGTTTTCCCAGACTCATCACTTTGCCTGCCACAGAAGTGTGAACAGGAGCGGAAACAAATCCTTCTGCTTGTGCAACAAGCTGACCGGGAATAACTTCATCGCCTTTTTTAACCTGTGCTGAAGCTTCTTTTCCAAGATGCTGTGCCAACGGAAGAATGATCTCTTCAGGCAGAGGTATCACTTCGAATGCACAATTTTCTGTTAACTCTTTATATTCCTGCGGATGAACACCGCCGTGAAAAGTACGTAAACTCACTTTTTTCTCTCTGATTATTTCAATTGTAATGCAAAATCTGACAGAACAAATAATTAACAAGCATCAATTAACTACAATATTTGCTGTTAAGTCACCAGATTTTTTCAGAAACTATGCCACCAAGGCACCCTGTATTTCCGTTAAAACGGCTTATTTTATAAATTTTTAAGTGAATTTATTTATCAAATAAGGGAAATTGAACGCGGATTTATCAGAAATGAAAAAGGTAAACTAAACCTAATTGTTTTATTTTTTTGTACATGCCATCGTGTAATAGCAACGCGATTAGGCGTGTTCCCCAAAAGTAGGGACTATAAAAAAGGCGACTCTTCCAAGTCGCATAAATTCTTACAAGCGTTCTTAGTCATTTCGAGCAGAGGGAGAAATCTAAGGATGTCTTAAAGATTTCTCACACGATAAACCTGTCTGCCGTTAGGCAAGATCGGGATTCGCAATAACAAATGTTATATGGTGACGCTCTTTACTTACTATAACGACATTTGTCGCTATTTCACCAATAACATCTTCTTAGAGTTCAAATATTCACCAGCACGCAGTTGATATATATAAACTCCGCTTGCAAGACCAGCGGCATTAAACTCAACTGTATGAGTGCCTGCCGGTTTGTATTCATTAACGAGTGTTCTTATTTCTCTGCCGAGAATATCATAAATCTTTACTATTGCTTTACCAGAAAGTGCTAAACTATAATTAATCTTAGTGACCGGATTAAATGGGTTGGGATAGTTTTGTGAAAGTGAGTAACTAACCGGAACTTCTGGAAGATCATTAATATTTACTGTTAATCCATGCACACGAATTGAATCGTATATAGATAATCCTTTATTGGTATAAAGGTACAAAGTATCACCACCTGCCGGTATATTAGATAAAGAATCACCATGAAAAACTACTCTCCATGAAAAATCTGTTCCTAATGGGTCAGAAAAGATAGCAACATCAGCAAATGATAGAATGTTTTTCCGAAACGGATGCGGTTCAGCAAATGCGAACTGAATTCTCTCCCAAGCGTTATCAACAAGTCGATAAACTTTAAAGTTAATATTGGGATTTGCCGGTGGCGCACCGGGACCAAAAATATTAACAAGATAATTAGAAGTGTCATTATAAGTATCAGAAAAAACAAATTTATAATCGAATGGGTATCGATAAGCAGAAAGTGTTGCCGAAACAAACTGCTCCATCACAAATCTCAGGTTTTGAGGATGCACATTATTCCATCCGCTTAACAAAGTATCTAAACTTGTATGAATGTCTTCTGTATAGAGAGTCATTCCATCAAATATTATTGATTCTTCCCCCGGGTTAAATGGATGATTGAAAAGGACATAATCATTTGTACTGGACCTATACACCGAAAACTTCTTAGAAGTATTTGGAGCCATATCGTTAAATGTGATAACATACTCCTCACTTGTAAATAAAGTTGAATCGATTACTCTAAGTTCAACAGGAACTCCGGAATATTTTTTTATCCATTCAAAATTTTGAGAAGGTAGAACTATCCGGGGAGTTTCCTTTATAAATTCAGGAGTAACTGCAGAGTATGACAGATTACCATCTGTTAATTGAAATTTGAGTGTAATACGATTTGAGTTAGGAATTAATTTTAGATTTATCGGGATAGTTTGAAGTATTGTATCTCCATTCACATTAAAGCTATAAGACATCCTGAATGCTGTATCGGAAGTTGTTTTATAAAGTACTTTAATCATCAAAGGATCGTTCTCAGGATCACCTAATAAGAAATTAAAATCATACTCCTCTTCCGTAATTGTTGTGTTATATTGAATTTCGGGATTCTGCATTTCAATATAAGGAGAACCATTACCCGGATTATTCACAGTAAAATATCTGCTTTCATTTAACGCATATATAAATCCATCTGTGTTTTTTATCATAATTAAAAGTTTGGCAAAAGACCCGTCTTCAAATAGAGTTGTGTTCCAGTTATATGCTCCTGTGTTTGCAGCATTACGAACCACGGTTTTCCAATTGTTGCCGCCATCTGCACTATACCAAATATCAACAGTTCCCTGAGAATTTAGTGAATTCCAGTTTATGGTTTCATTTCCGGATACCGTCTTATGAAAGGCCGGATTTGTAATTTGGATAGAGTTAGCTACTGCAACCGTGTCAAACCCGGAATGATATAGTGCTTCTGCATATTTTATTTTTTTTAATATTTCGTCTTTAGAATACCCAAAAGCAACCGCTGTTACAATTCTTTTAGTCTCTTCCGAACCAATAGAAAAGTATTCTCCTCCGTACATATAATCGCCATCCTCCCCATGAGCAGCAAAAGGAATCGAATCAACATAATACACACTAGATGGATATGAATAGTTTCCCGGTTTAAGCTTGTTCCACATTTC
>DATHSU010000158.1:0-7806 GCA_035463895.1 Ignavibacteriaceae bacterium
AACCCTGAAGCTTTTTGGAATATAAGAATAACAACTATTCCACTTGAAGATTTTATATATTCTTTCTCAATGATTGCCTTGTGGATTCTGTTTTACGAGCTTGGAAAAACTTTATTGAGGAAAAAATGAAAAAGAGGATCGGAATAGTCGGTTCCGGTTTAGGTGGATTATCAGCGGCAATACGTCTCGCCTCTGCAGGTTATGAAGCAGAGGTTTTTGAAAGTAATTCTTATCCCGGGGGTAAAGCTTCGTCTGTTGAGTTTGATGGATTCAGATTTGATGCCGGTCCTTCTCTTCTTACAATGCCATTCGTTCTGGAGGACTTATTTGCAGAAGCTGGTGAGAATTTAAGTGATTATCTGAAACTTAAAAGGATGGACATCATCTGTAAATACTTTTATCAAGATTCAACAACTATTTATGCTTATTCGAATACTAGCAAGTTTGCCTACGAAATTGAATTAAAGACTGCCGATAAGAAGGATTCGGTCCTAAATTATCTTGATTACTGTAAAAACATTTATGATCTGACAGCAGAACTATTTCTTTTTATGTCTCCTTCACAAATAAAAACATTTTTCAATTTTAAAGCCTTAAAAACATTGTTTAAGATTAACCAAATTGATCCGTTCAGAACAATGGATAAAAGCAATAGAAGATTTTTCAAGGATGAGAAAACGATTCAGCTATTCAATAGATACGCAACTTATAACGGTTCTGATCCTTATCAAGCACCGGCAACACTTAATATAATTCAGCACGTTGAGCATAATCTGGGTGCTTTTCTTCCTGAAAAAGGAATTCATCAAATAACTCAAGAACTTTATAATCTGGCACTTAAGAAAAACGTTAAGTTTCATTTCAATACTGAGGTAAAATCTTTAGTTTCTGAGAACGGTTCAGTTAAAGCAATAAATACCGATGATAACACATACAATTTTGATGCTGTTATCTCCAATTCCGATGTTAATACAACATTTCAAAAACTTCTTAATGACAATAACACATTGGAATCCAAACGATATCAAAAATTAGAACCATCACTTTCCGGATTAGTTTTTTACTGGGCAATTAATGATTCCCATCCACAGCTTGAAGTTCATAATGTAATTTTCTCAGCAGATTATAAAAAAGAATTTAATGATATATTTAATAATAGAATCATTCCGGAAGATCCAACAATCTATATTTACATTTCATCAAAATATAATCAGGATGACGCGCCTTCGGGAAAAGAAAACTGGTTTGTAATGGTAAATGCACCTTATATAAAAGAACAGAACTGGAATCAAGAAATCAAATCTTCCAGAAAAAGAATTGTTGATAAAATAAATTCTGTATTAGGAATAAATATTGAAAATAAAATATCCGGTGAAAGAATTCTTAGTCCACTAGACATTCAAAATAAAACCGGCAGCTTTCGCGGTAGCATATATGGAATCTCCTCTAATAGCAGGAATGCTGCTTTTTTAAGACAGCCAAACAAATCGCGCTCATACAAGAATTTGTACTTCTGCGGAGGCAGTTCTCATCCTGGCGGCGGAATTCCCCTTGTTATTTTATCAGGAAAAATTGTAAGTGACTTAATTAAAAAAGATACAAAATGATTAAAGCTAGTCACAAAAAATGGGCTGATTATATTTTTGATATTTATCTGAATAATATCATTAAAAAAGATTTTAAAGATTTTTATCTAATTGGTAATATTCCTGAGCTTGACAATAATAAAGGACTAATAATTACACCGAATCATTTTTCCTGGTGGGATGGATTTTTCATCTATTTTCTGATGAAAAAATTCAGTACCCGAAAAATTTATATTATGATGCTCGAGGACCAGTTAAAGAAATATTCGTTCTTCAAAAAGCTCGGGGCTTTTTCTATAAATCAGCAAAACCCTAAAAGTATTATTGAAAGTATTAACTATGCTTCGTCAGTATTAAGCAATAACAGTTATCTGGTGACTTATCCGCAGGGAGAGATTGAGCCATATGATAAAAGACCATTAACTTTAAAAGAGGGTCTTATAAAAATTATTGATAAAGTAAATATTGAAACAGATGTGCTGCCAGTTGTATTTAAGATACATCACACCAATGAACGCAAGCCGTTTCTTTATGCTATAATGGGAAATCTGATCCCTGCAAAAACTGTTAAGTATAATTTTCAGTCTTTCTCAGATAGTTTCAACCAGCTAGTCGTTGAACTTGATAGAGAATTTAAAGTTGATAAAAAAATAAGTGTGTTTGATAAATGATATTATTCTGGATAATCACAGTTAGCCTTGTTTTTATTTTACTTGTAAGTATATACAACTTAATTACCGCTCCTGTTGCAAGCAGTTCTATTTTTAATAATGAAACAAAACCCTTTGTTTCTGTTTTAATTCCGGCAAGAAATGAAGAAAATAATATCGGTGAATGCCTGAATCATCTGGTAGCACAGGATTATAACAATTTAGAGATATTAGTGCTTGATGATCACTCAACCGACAAAACCGGCAAAATTGTAGAGGGCTACCGGGAAAAACAAATAAAACTGATTAAAGGAAAAGATTTTCCTGAAAGCTGGCTTGGTAAGAACTGGGCTTGCCACCAATTATCCAATGAAGCAAAAGGTAAATATCTACTATTTCTTGATGCTGATGTTAGAATAGAAAAAGAAACAATTTCTTCTATTTTAGCAGAGATGAATAATGCAAAAGTTAAATTGATCTCTGTGTTCTCGACTCAAATAATAAAATCTTTTGGAGAGTGGATGATTGTACCGCTTATGAACTGGTTGTTACTTGCCTTCCTGCCGCTTAGACTCGTTTATTCAAGCAGCAATAAATCTTTTGTTGCAGCTAACGGTCAGTTTATGTTCTGGGAAAGAGAAACTTATTTTAAAATTGGCGGACACAAGGCAGTAAAGGATAAAGTGGTTGAAGATATGGAGTTTGCTCGAATATGTAAATCCAGGAATATTAAAATTAAAACAATGCTTGGCGGAAATTTAATTTTCTGTCAAATGTACAACGGCTTCAGTAATGCAAAAAAAGGATTCTCTAAAAACTTCTATCCCGGGTTCAGTGTAAACTCATTTGTATTTTTAATGATGATTACCTTCTTCATTGTGATATTTTTTTTGCCGTTTGCTTTATTATTTTACAGCACATTATACATTATTCCTGTACTGTTGATAGTCTCAATAAGAGTTTTTATTTCAAAAATAAGTAAACAGAATATTGCTTTTAATGTTATTCTTCATCCGCTGCAAATGCTTTTTATGTTTTTTATAGGAATTAACTCAGTAATCAGTTCAAATACCGGAAAGATTGAATGGAAAGGTCGCCGTTTTTAAAAAATAACAAGGAAGTTTTGTTTTTAGTAATTATGTATTTCGTTGGCATTGTCGGACATTTGATTCCGTCAACCAGAAATCTGATGATTATTTTAACTCCTTTTACTTTACTGTTAACGGGTGGGGTTGTAACATATAAATCTTTTTTCCCGGCAAATAAAAAATTTTTATTCTGGGGAATATCGACTTACTTGATCACATTTTCCCTGGAAGTAATCGGAGTTAAAACCGGCCTAGTGTTTGGAGGTTACAATTATGGAACAGCCTTGGGATTTAAGGTTTTTGAGGTTCCCTTGATTATTGGTTTCAACTGGGTATTGGTAATTCTTGGAGCAATTTCGATCAGTAAATCTTATACGAAAAATATCATTTTAATTTCTCTCACTGCCGCTGTACTCTCCGTAATGTTCGATTATTTCCTTGAACCTGTTGCAATAAATCTTGGTTATTGGCATTGGAATCAAATATCAGTTCCCTTACAAAACTATTTGGCCTGGTTTGTAATTGCTTTTATTTTTTCAATTGCTTTACTTAAAATAAAGTCTGATTTTAATCAAGGTGTTTCTAAAGAATATTTTCTGATACAGTTTACGTTTTTCATTATTCTAAATTTATTTATGAGATGATTTATGGGAATTCTAATTGCTTTACTAATTGTCACAATGTGGCTTGCACATCTATTATACATTTTAAATTTTGTCGATGTTAATCTCTTTTCAGCATTGTTCTATCTGCATATTTTAATACAAGCCTATTTATATACAGGTTTATTTATAACCGGACATGATGCGATGCACGGAACTGTAAGTAAAAATAAAAGCATAAACAAAGCAATTGGGATGATTTCAACTTTTTTATTTGCAGGATTATCTTATAACCAACTTATAAAAAATCACTTTTTGCATCACAAACATCCGGGTGAAGAAAGCGATCCGGATTTTTATACAAAATCACAAAACTTTTTTGTATGGTGGGGAATGTTTATGAAAAGATATACTACCATTACTCAGCTAATAATTATGGCAGTTGCTTTTAATATATTGAAGATCTGGTTCAATGATTTAACACTTATAATGTTCTGGATTATTCCGGCATTTCTTGGAACATTCCAATTATTCTTTTTCGGTACTTATCTGCCGCATCGATATCCGCATACTGAAACAATGCTGCCTCATAATGCCAGAACCCAGAAAAAAAACCATTTGTGGGCAATGCTAAGTTGTTATTTTTTTGGTTACCATCACGAACATCATGAATCCCCAAGAACTCCGTGGTGGCAGTTATATAAGATTAAGTGATTATCCGGCAGCTTCTTCTAAAACTTTAATAAGTTCACTTCTTCCAAAAGGTTTTACTAAAAACTTTTTAGCGCCGGCTTTATAGAATTCCCTTATTTTATCTTCGACATACTCACTGGAAATTACAATTATCGGACGTTTATATGGATCGTTCTTTTTAATATCCTGACAAATAAGAATTCCCTGCTGCCAGTAATGTTTATTCACATCGAAAATAACGAAACTAAAATTCACATCACGTATGTATTCAAGTTTGAAATCCCTTAATGAAAAATTTACAACATCGTATTCTTTTTTTAGAAAAGCTTTAATCAGTTCATAAGAATCACCCGCATCATCAAGCATAAATATTTTGTTAATGTGCTCCGCTTTGTCATCAGAAGAATATGCATTTTTTCTGTAATTAAGATTTTGTGTTAATGGGAGAGTAAATGCAAAAGTAGAACCAACACCTTTAATACTATCAACAAGCAATGAGCCTCCAAGTCTTTCAATATACCTTTTAGCCAATGCAAGCCCTAAACCGTTGCCTTCATAGTTACGCCCTATATTTAAATCTTCCTGACTGAACGGCTGATACAGATGATCCAGATAACTGGTTGATATGCCTATACCTGAATCCTTTATCCGGCAAATAGCCATCTCTCGTTCTTCGAGCACATCAACTTCAATTTCAACAAATCCCTGATGAGTGAATTTAATAGCATTACTAATCAAACTGTTAAACGCATTTTCAACACAATGTGTATCAACATCAACAAAAACTTTTTTGCTTGTAAAATTAGTTCTTAGCTGAAGATTCTTTTCCTGTGCGTTCTTTTTATGATTTGGCAGACAACTTTGAAAGAAGCTGATTAAATCAACAGTTTCAATATTCATCGAATAATTTCCGGATTCAAGCTGTGCAAATTCAAGCATTTGGGTAATACTTTTAAACAATCTCTCACTTCCACTGTGAAGATTATCTAAATACACTTTTTCTTCTGCGCCAACTTTTTCAGAAAGATTATCTCTAATTAGGGAAGAGTAGCCAAGAATAATATTCAATGGTGTTCTTAATTCGTGGGAAAGAACATTTAGAAAAGTATTTTTCAAACGTTCTGATTCCTTGTTTATCTCACGTGATTTTTTTACTTCTTCTTCTGTTAGAACCATATCGGTTATATCTTCGTGAAAGAGAATGAAGTACTTATGCCCGAAATGATTAATTGGAATAACACTGGTTCTTAATATTGGTGTTGAGCTATCCTTAGAATTAAGAAGTGAGTCGCTGTAATTATTAATTACTTTGATATCTGAGCCATCAAATAAATTAATGATCAAATTGTAAGTTCCATTATCTTTTAACAGTGTATCCGAAAACAGCGAGTATTCACTTAATTCATCAAGCTGGAATCCCCAAATTGAGGTAAAAGCATTATTAACATAAACTATTTTCCCTTCATCATCTGTAATCTGCACAGGGTTGCGAATATTGTCATACATCATTTCAAAATATTTTATCAACTCGTTTAACATATTAGTTTAAAGGTAATTTAATTTCAAAAGATGTTCCAACTGGCTTTTCTATTAATTGTATTTTGCCTCTGTGACGATCAATGATACTTTTACACAAAAACAAGCCGTAACTTGTTTTACCAGCACTGAAAAGATCAAACAGATTTTTCCTCATTTCAATTGGAATTCCTGGTCCGTCATCTTCAACAATAATATTAATAAAGTTATTTTTTACAAATGATTTTATTGTTACAGTTGCATCACTTTTTGCTTCAGCAGAATTTGTAAGCAGATGCACTAATAGATGCTGTATTTGTTCGGAGTCATAATTGCATAATGGAAGATTGTTTAATTCGGTTTTAAATGTTATTGACTGAAACCTTTTCATTGGCGAGATATAACGGATAACTGATTGTATAGTTTTATTTAAATCTCCGCTGTCTTTATTCAGATTCATAATTGAAGTTTCCATCAAAACCTGTGCGTACTTTTGAATTCCACGAATACTGTCAATTGCAACTTTGGTTTTTAATTTCAGCCGGTCAAAAATAAAGTTATCAGATTTAGGATTGGAAAACTCAAAGTCCTTTTGAGATTTTTCTATAACCCTCATTAAACTCTCATTCTCAAGCCATGCGATGTGAACCAGAGCTTGTAGTGACTGTCCGATCTCTGCATCAATACTTGACTTAAGAGCCTTTCTTTCCGCCTGAATGAGTTGAGTATTTGCTTCCTGCAAAGCGTTATTAGCATTTAGCTGAGCATTATATAATTGTGCATTACGTATTGCTGAGGCTGCCTGACCGGCTAGTATTTCAAAAGTACTTGTAATTTCTTTTTCTTTTATTTTGTGAAGGTGCCGGCTATCGACATAAATCACCCCAATTTTGTTCCCATCAGTTATTAAGGGAGAGCATAGAATAGTTTGCAAATCCAAACGAAGTATACTTCTACTAGTATCGAAGTTCGTGTCGCTTTGCGCACCTTCAATAAAACGCGACTGTCCGTGATAAAAAACATCTTCGACTACTGATGTACTAATATGAAAAAGACTTTCCGGAAGTTCTCTGTTACTAGAGTCTAATCCCAGCTTATAATCCAAATTACCAAGCTGGTTTTTTAGTACAATAAATCCTCTTTCAGAGTTTGTAATCCGGATGGCATTTTTAAGTACCAGTTCCAGTACATCCTCGAGAATTAGTGACCGATTAATAGTATTAAGAATATTGAGTATAACCTCAAGATTCTTTACACGATCGGAAGATTCTTCAAAGTCTGGAGAATTCTTTAGTCCGTCATCAATATTTTTTCTGAATTCTGAGAATTTCATTTGGTTAGTAGCAACAATTGACTAAAACTTTTATATATCAAGTAATGTATTTTTACAAATAATTTAACAATAGCTGTGCCAGACTGTTTAAGGAAATATCCTGTTTAATCACGCAAAATTTTGTAAGAAACAAACCATTCCCAGTCATTTCCTCCTTTCCACCATGCTTTTGCTACACCGGCTGAAAGAGTGGATTCCAGGTTATACCAATGACTGAACATAATATTTAATTGTGCACCGGCATTAATCCACTTATTTGCAGTTGGAAAACTTGTTATTAAACCCTGACTAAAAACTGAAAAGTTTATGTTTTTGATGTAATGTCCTAACAATTCCGGA
>DATHSU010000159.1:0-4914 GCA_035463895.1 Ignavibacteriaceae bacterium
ATGAATCGGCAGGCTAATCATGATAATAAATAGTCACTACTCAGATACATTTTTGTACTGGAGGTTCTATATATTAATTAATGATATGGAACCATAGTAGAACCCGACTTTAAAAAGCTTTCGATTTTAGATTAAAATAAACGATTTTGTGAAAGTGCAAAGAATCCCTGTTTCCCCGCCCCCTGTTTTCCAATACTTTTTTTAAAAGGATTAGGTTTATTAAAATAGAATTTTGCGGAATTAATACTTTGATCTCAATGACTTATCATTTAATCATTTACAACCATTTATGGAATGAGTTGTATATCGTTTGCCAACTATCAACCTTTTACCGCTTGCAACTTGATTTTTTTATTTAGAATTTACTTCCAGGTCAGTAAGAAGTTGGTTAGAGAGACTGGTGGTAAACTTAGAGATGAACTATTGAACGGAGAGATATTTAATACTATTTTAGAAGCATATTACCTATTCAGTATGCCAATGCCTGATGGGTAATTACTAACTTTTGCATTGGTATCACTTTAAGGGGCAGGTCAAAGGTTAGAAAAATTGATACTGATCAATTATTCAGCAAGTATTTAGATTAGAATGAAAAATTACTTTATAATATTTTTTGCTTCTATAATTATATCTTTCGCTCCAATATGGAACTCTTATTCGCAGACCATTTCAACTGATTATGATTTTTTATTACAGAATTACATATTTTCTCTTAATGGTGGAATGGCTTATGGGTTTTCTGATTATACAAACAGTTCGATTGGACCTGCCATTAGAGGCTCGTTTGAATATTATCCAATCATTATTCAAAACGCAAGATTAGGATTCAAAGTTTTTGCCGGTGGTTTAATACTTAATTTTGATGACCCAAGAAACTCAGTTTCTAGTAATGATGGACCACGTGTAATACCAAATGAGGTTTCAACAGATGCTATTCAATTTGGAGCTGGATTAAGTTTCGGTTATGCATTGAGCGAACTCATTCTTTCAACAATTACGGCTGGTGTCACATATCTTTCGTTCAACCCTAAAAATTCCGTAGGTAATAGACTGCCTTTTAATGCTCAAGAATATTATGATAAAGGTATCTTTTCCTTCAATATAGAAGGAGAATTAAAAATCAAGGTAAGTGAAAAACTTAGCATTAATGCATTGGTAAGTTACTACCCAACTTCAACAGATTACCTGGAAGACGTTTCAGCATCAACTAATAACGATACATATATAACAGGAATGATTGGACTTTCATATGCTTTAAGCGGAAGTCCCGATTCAGATAATGATGGTGTCCTCGATATTAAAGATCAATGTCCAAATACTCCCAAGGGTGTCATAGTTGATGAATTTGGATGTCCGGTAGATACTGATAAAGATGGTGTGCCGGATTATATAGATGAATGTCCTGGAACTCCAATAGGTGCGACTGTAGATCAAAAAGGATGTCCGCTCGATTCTGATGGAGATGGAATAGTGGATTCAGAAGATATGTGTCCGGAAACACCCTATGGGGTTAGTGTTGATGAATTTGGATGTCCGGAAGGGGATGAAATTGTCAGTGAACAAAAATTTACAATACCTGGTGATAATATATTTCCTCCTAATTCGGCTATGATAAAAATTGAAGGTAAGAAAAATTTAGATGAAGTAATTTTGCAGTTACAAAAGTTCACGGATAAAAAATGGCGCATTGAGGGGTATATGGATTCTGTGGGTGATACTAAATCTTTAATGACTTTATCCCTTGAACGAGCAAAAGCAGTACTTGAATATTTTAGCTTCTTCGGAGGATTAAATAGAGAAAACTTCCAAGTCTTTGGTATGGGAGGCAATTACCCGTTAGGTGATAACAATACAGAGGAAGGCAGAAAGCAAAATCGCAGAATTGAGATAGTTCCTGAAGCAAAGGATATTATAACAGACAGTATAGCAAGACCTGAGGAAGAGTTTAATCAGTTTATTTTGAGAGGTGATGATTCTTTTGAATCTAATACGGCCACTTTGAAGGAATTGGCAAAGATTCTGTTAGACGAAATCGCAGCATACATTAAAAACCAACCCGAAAGCAGATGGAGAATTGAAGGATATACGGATAGTCAGGGCACAGCATCCTTGCAGAAAAAAATAACATCAGAAAGAGCAAACGCAATTTATGATTACCTGATATCCGAAGGGCTTTCAGCAGATCAAATTACTGTATTAGGACTTGGTAGTTCAAATCCTATTGCAAATAATGATACTGAAGAAGGCAGAAGTGCAAACAGACGGATAATAATAATTCGTGAGGATTAAGATTCGTTATAATCTAATTACAAGCTCAACTCCCTGATTACCATTGTCACACTTAGTGTGGAAGAATTTCTAAAAACTATTAGAACTGTATTTGATGGTGCAAAAGTATTACCGCCGCATTTAACCGGATCATTATTTTCTCAGATTATCAATCACGCAATAAATGGATTAACTCATACCGTTATTAATGATTCGGTTCAGATGACAAAGCGGGAACGGCAGGTGATTGAACTAATTGCCAAAGGTGATACAAATAAAGAGATTGCCCAAAAAATTCACCTTTCAACTTCCACAGTAAAGAGCCACGTTCATAACATTCTTGAAAAATTAGCACTAAGTACCAGAGTACAGATAGCAAAGCAGGCTCATCTTTCTGAAGAATACGCTAATAAAATGAATACAACTTCATTACTTGAATAGTAGTCCTACTTCATTTCAAATTTAATCCAAAAGATCTAGTCCATTTTTCATTCATTTGACTGATTGATTTATGTATAAATCATAGTAATCTATATTAGAAAATGTTGGGAAATACCCATTAGACAATACTAAATGTTCAGTTTAAAGATGCTTGATTCATAGAGAATTAATAGTAAAACAAGTTCAAATATGAGATTAGGAAAAATGATTTTTTGTCAATATAAATTTGTCTTAATTAATTTTGTTAGGAGAATACAATGAGAGAATTTAAAATTCTTTTCTTTTTGACTACAATATTAGTGGTGGGTGCACCTTTAATGCTCTTCGAATTCAGTTCTATAAAGATATCTTCAGCTTTGGCACAAACAAAAGATCAATGTACTGAACAATTAATACTAGCGGAAAAAGAATATCTTTTAGGAAAATATACTGAAGCACTGGATTTAGTTAATGAGTGCTTGGATAAAGCAAATCTAATAGATCTTGAAAAAGAAAAAGCATATAAAATTTTGAGCTTAGTTTATATATCTATGGATTCAATAAACGAAGCAAATAATGCCGTAAAAAATCTACTCATAATAAACCCGAATTTCGAAATAGTCCTCGATACAGATCCACAAACTTTACAAAATTTCATAGATAATATTGCGCAAACTTTAACTCCTGAAATCAATTTTATTACACCAAACTCAAGAATGCAAAATGGAGATGAGTTCACAATGACAGTTAATGGTTTAAACTTTACGCATAGCTCTGAGGTTAGGTTTAATGGGAACGGGAAATCAACAACTTTTATAAGTGACACGATTTTGCAGGCGAAAATACCTGCAACTGATATGATCAATGATGGTGAGTATGAAATAACTGTTTACAGTCCAATATTGAAAGGAAGGACATCCAATTCCAAAAGATTCGAGGTTGAATCCTCATCAATTTCTCTTTGGAAATGGTTTGCAACCGGAGGCGCAGCAATTGCTATTGTGGTTTCAACGATACTTCTGTTGGAACCTGATCCAGATGTAAAACCTATTGCTGAACCTCCCGGAAGACCTTAGAAAATAGTATTGGTATAATTAATAATAGCTTTTAGTACGAGGGTAATAAAATGAAAAAATACTTACTTCTGGAAATGATGATTGCTTCATTTTTATTTTTCAGTAATGATTTAATGGCGCAAACATTGCTTGTCAAACCATCACTTCAGATAGTTCAGGATAAAGCCGGTCAGACATTATTTATAATAACATCAGATATAAACTGGGAAGTAGAAGTTGATGATGATGATGATGACTGGCTAGAAGTAAATCCAACAAGCGGGTTTGGAAATGATACGCTAATCGCTACATTTGAAAAGAATGACGATAATCAGCAAAGAACTGTGTCTATAGAAGTAGAAGGCGGAGGAATAACAAGAACAGTTACGGTAACACAGCTGAAAAAAAATGCAATTGAAATCTTAACAGTTCTACCAGCGAATAAAAATGTCGGAGCTCCAGCAGGAAGCACAACATTTGATGTAACATCGAATGTAACCTGGATGGTAAGTGATGATGCAGAATGGCTAACTGTAACTCCTGAATTCGGTATAAACAATATGACGTTAACGGCAACTTACGAAGCAAACACAACAACATCTCAAAGAGTAGGCACGATAACAGTAACAGGCGGCGGAATAACAAGAACAGTGACTGTGACGCAAGCTGCAGTACCGTTTACACTTACAGTAACACCATCGAATAGAGATGTCCCATACACAGCAGGTAATACAACATTCACAGTAACATCAAATACAAACTGGACAGTAAGTGATGATGCAGAATGGTTAACAATAAGTCCTGTAAGTGGTACTGGTGACGGCACACTTACAGCAACATATACAGAAAACACAACAACATCTCAAAGAGTAGGCACGATAACAGTAACAGGCGGCGGAATAACAAGAACGGTAACCGTAACACAATCAGCAACAGCATTTACATTAACAGTAACTCCACAGAATCAGTCAGTAACAAATGCACCAGGAAGTACAGAATTTACAGTGCAATCAAAAACAAACTGGACTGTAAGTGATGATGCAGCCTGGTTAACAGTGAGTCCTGTAAATGGTACGGGAAACGGAGCAATAATAGCATCTTACGAAGAGAACACAACAACAACTCAAAGAGTAGGGACAATTACAGTAACAGGCGGCGGAATAACAAGAAC
>DATHSU010000160.1:0-7831 GCA_035463895.1 Ignavibacteriaceae bacterium
GTAAATCCACGCTTGCACAGTTATTTTATTATTAGCTGAATTTACCCTGTTAAAGTATTGAAAGGCATTTTGCTTTGCATTAGAATTAACCGGCTGCCCGTCTTCAATATAGATGATGCTATTTTCGCCGTTGAATACAAATGCATTGTTATTAGATTGTTGACCGAAAAGCATTCCTGAAGTAAGGAACATTATCGGTATTATTATTTTGATAAAAATATTGTTAATCGGATTTTTCATATAAAACTCATTTTAATGTTAAAAATCTAGTTGTTAAAAATTTGTTAAAACTTATCTATTGCTGTTCAACAAAACTTTTAATTTGCTTTTTATAAGCAGAGACATTTTTTCTATCTGAGGTTATTTTTTCACCAGTCAATTTATCAACAGTTAAACTTATCTTGCCGGATTCACCTTCCAGTACTTTATAGCTTCTATTATCTCCATCTTTTTGCAGGAAGAGTAAAACATTTTCATTATCATAAAATCTTGGTACATGCGAGTATATTTCTCCTACCTCATCCACTTCACCTCCGGGGTGAGCAATAATAATAATACTTTGATTTTGCGAGCCCTTTAAATATTCTTCAACAGTAACTGTTACCTTCGTGAAAATTCTGGTTCTGTCAGCATTCCACTCCGATTTCTGCTGAGTGACTTTGCCGGTCAGTATAATATCTGCATTGTCGGAAAGGCTTTTTAGTCCGGTATGAATTGATTGTGAGAGTAAAGGAATATTTATCCCGATAAGGATAAAAATGAAAAGATAAAAACGACAAATATTACTCATAGCATTTTCTCCGTTTAAGATCAATGATTAGTATAAATAGTTGACATAATGAATACTCTTAAGTAAGAGTATTTAAGTGAAATTTTCTGCCCTCAGATAAAACTGTTTATAAAGATAAAATCAGATATAATTACCGATTTTCTATAAAATATCAGGCTTATCACGGTGCAAACATAATAAAGTGGGCAGCTTAGGTGTTAGGATAAATATTGCAATCTTTAGGAGTTTTATTGCAACTTTAAAGTGCTCAAAATGGAGCGGGAATAGTGACATTTTTTGCGGAAAATTTGATTATTTAGGATTTTATTAAATGATGCTTGAATAGCGAAAAATTAGAAGTTTTTAATTTAGCTAGTAGTAATATGCTCTTTTTGAAGGAGGTATTTAATTCTAACTATTAAAAGAAAGACTTTCTTGTAGAAATTGTCTTATGCATTTTAACAAAATCCACAGTTTAAGTTTACAGAAATACACTCCTATCATCAATTTCAGGACCTAACCGGAATATTTATTCGTATTGACAATAAAAATTGTAATGATAAAAACTATTTCACTGTGAAGATATTTTAATAATCCAATCCCAATCAATTTCCGGTGATCTGTAAAAATTTAATCCGATTGCTTTCCAGTAAGATCCATGGTTTGCCAGCCGCTTCTTATATCCAGCCCAATTCCTTGCTTCAGCTTGCGACCAGCCAATCTCTGCAATGCCTGGTAGTCTTGGAAATAACATAAATTCTATATCTGAAAAGTTCAGTACGGTCTCGGTCCAAAGCGGAGCTTCAACACCGAGAATATCTTTTTCTGATACTCCGATTATTTGAGTTACGGGATCCCAATTATATGCATCACTGACTTCAATATATCCGGCCCAATTCAAACCTAATTCTGTATCAGGAGTATATTTCATATCCATATAAGCTTTTGTGGAAGGAGACATAATAAGTTTAGATCCTTGCTGCACTCCTTCCAAAGCTAATTGAGACTTGCGCCAATGCTGTACAATTGTATTAGACTTTATTCTGCTTTGTGTTATTTCTTCCCAACCAATCATCTGCTTTCCATATGAATTAACAATACTTTGTACTCTCTGAATAAAATTAATATAATCAACCGAGTCTGTTGCCATTGCTTCATCACCCCCGATATGAATATAAGGACCCGGAGTTAATTGTGAAACCTCTCGGATAACATCATCAATAAAAATATAGGTTGAATCTTTATTTATGCACAAAGAACTGAAGCCGACTTTAATACCGGTGTATAATTCCGGTGCAATTCCATCACAATTAAGAACCGGATAAGAAGCTAACGCCGCATTAGTATGACCCGGCATATCAATTTCCGGAACTACGATTATATATCTCTGTTCAGCGTATTCAACTATTTCTGAATAATCTTCCTGAGTAAAATAACCACCCTCTCCGCCGCCAACCTGAGTGCTGCCCCCATAAATGGTTAAGTTGGGCCAGGAATTAATTTGTATTCTCCATCCCTGGTCATCTGTAAGGTGTAAATGCAAACGATTGAACTTATATAGTGCAATTCTGTCAACTAACTTTTTAACATCACTGACACTAAAAAAATGACGTGCAACATCGAGCATTGCACCGCGCCATTCAAACCGCGGATAGTCTTTTATCTCCACAGTAGGCATAAGTACATACTCTGATAATGCTGCTGATCTGTGTACAAATGGAAATAACATCTGACTGATAGTTTGAACTCCGCGGAATAATCCTTCAGCTTTATTTGCTTTTAGAGTTAAAAGGTTTTCCGTAATTATTAATTCATAGCCCTCCTGACCCAATAATTCATAACGGTCATCTATAATTAAACGAATATTTTCATCTGCAGAAATACCTTCAGCCGTCAGAAACATTAAATCATATCCGGTTGTAGACTTTATTTGATTCTGAAGATATTGCCCGATAAACCTGGTTTCAGAGTTCATTGGCTCGATATAAATTATTGAGTTTGGATCGAGCTTAAACATACTTCCAGTTGGATTTATTGATAGAGGAACAGGTATAATGTTGTCAAACGATGCTCTTAATTCCCTTCCGGGTTTTCTTTCATCTGTTGGGGCTACAGTTTTACAGGATACGAATTGTAAAAGAATCAATGCTGAAATCATATATATTATTACTCGGAAGTTGTATTTATAGTTCATAATTATTCCTTTTAAACATGCTGACGGAAAGGTTTTTACTGAAGATGTTTATCATAGATTTTGGAAGTGTTGACAAAATTAAGATAATTACTTCAAGTACATATGCAAAGTAAAAAAAATGCAACACACGTTCAATAATTTAGGTATCTTGAAAAGGTAAAAGAAGGGTTTTATGCAAAGTAAGCTTTAAGTAGTACTGATGAATTGAGTACTTTTAATAAATAAAGAGGCTGCCTCAAAAAGTGTTAATTCTGAAACTGCAGGAAAGGGTCACAGATCAGGTTTGACACAGTTGAGACAACCTATTTTGTCTTTTTGGCACTATGCCTTACAGGCATTGTACCCAATTACTATTACACACGATAAGAATATTATAATTCTCCTCGTTCGGCAGCTCTTTTGAGATCTTCATTTGCAAATATTGCAATTTCTACTCTTCTGTTAAGTTGCTTTCCGGATTCTGTACTATTTGTTGCGATAGGTTCAGTTTCACCTAATCCGACAATAGAAAGTCTTGAAGAACTAACTCCCTGCATCATTGTATAATCTGAAACAGCTTTGGCTCTTCGTTCGGATAAAGATTGATTGTATTGTTCTGCTCCATCAGAATCAGTATGCCCTGCAATTAGAATATTTGAATCAGGATACTTTTTAAGAATATCGGCAAGCTTATAGATATTTTCTTTAGCCTGGGGCTGCAGAATTTCGGAGTCAAATCCGAATAAGATTCCTGAATCGAATTTAAGTGCAATACCCTCACCAACTCTCTCAACAGTTACACCGTCAATTTCATTTTCTATTTCTTCAGCTTGTTTATCCATATGATTACCTATCAAAACTCCAGCTGTACCACCAACAGCAGCGCCGATGATAACACCCAAAGTTGTGTTACCCAATTGATCACCGACAACTCCTCCGACAACACCACCTGCCACACCGCCTATAACTCCACCTTTAACTGTATTGCTTGCGCCGCAGCCTGAAAGAATAACAGACATTGCTAATGCTGTAATTACAATTAAATACTTTATTTTTTTCATTGTAGAACTCCTTATTTTAATGAAACTAAATACATTTATCTTCTTTTATTGGAAGAAATATCTGATACCAAGCCCGGCATTCATTCCAAGTCCTGTAAGCGGTGTAACCTGAAAGACCGGAACTAACTCAAAAAACACATCAATGGGTGTAGCATGCGGAAACCAGGCTATACCAAAGACACCTCGTATACCAAATGAGTCATCATAACCGGCACCGGAGTTAAACCTGCCTCCGATTCCATAGTACAATGGAAATCTTTCAGTTGAGCTTATGGCATTAAACGCATGCCACAGATAATCCATATGAAAATGGATTCGTCCGGTTCGATCGTAAACGCCCTGGTACTTGATACGATCTCCGCCCAGACCAACACCAAGCCCAAAGTCAAAAGCATTATTTTGTGAGGTCCACAACTTAGCGCTTATTCCTGTTGGTTCGCCTAATATAACGCCGATACCAAAACCTTTGTCCTGTGCTATGATTGGTTTTGTTATAATTATAATTAAAAACAAAGCCATACCTAACAATAAAAAATTTTTCATTACTCTAACTCCTTTTAAAAATTTAAATTTATTTTAGACTCAAAGTGATCGTGCCCAGATCAGTATTCTGATTTGCATTTACACTTACATTATTGATTGTTGTATCGTTATAAGCCGGAAGCATAGAAAATACTTCTACTCTGTAAACCTGATGCAACAATGCCATTATTTTAAATGATCCTGTTATCGGATCTGATAAAGTGCCTGCAGTATCTGTTCCGTTTATTGCATAAACATAGCCTGCTGTAAACACTGGTAGTATTCTTCCGGAAATCGTTCCTGAAATCACCATTGGTACAACTCTGATAACTGGTTTCAGTTTATACTGATTGTTACCCGTTAACACTATTGATCTTCCGGCATCAAAATCGAGAATTAGCTCATATAAGAGACCTGACTGAATTTCAAATGAATGATTCAGTTTAACACCGGTTTGTTCACCACTGGGTATTTCGAGCGGATACGCAACTCCGTCAACTACAACATTACTTCCGGTACCAATAATTAATCTTATTTGTGTATATGTCCCGGGATCGAGTGAACTATTACCAAGAATTACACTTGCGCCATTTCTTAATGTAAGCAGGTCATATGTTGCAGTAATGTTATTTATTACAAACCATCCGCTGTTTGAATCAGCGCCGGCTTTGTGAACTTCAACTCTTGTTACAACAATATTTACTTCGTCATAACCTGCAGGGGCATCAACCATTATCAACTTTAATTGACCCTGTCCTGTTTCAGGTGATGTGGAATCGGAACAACTGATGATGAATACTGATGCTGTAAAAAAACTGACTAATAAAGCCAGATGAATTAATTTTCCTTTGATATTTTTCATTTTATGAAACTCCTGTTTAAGTAACCTATTATTACTGTAAAATCTATTTATCGCTTTTACGTTTGCGTATGTTCAACGGATTACTTCAAAATCACCTATTGAAACACATAACAAAGTACATTAAGCTACCAGAGTAATCAATCAGGCAAAGGAATGAAAAAGGGGTTAATCCTATTGATTGATAGTATAATGTACATTCCACTTAGTTAGGATATTATTAATCTAGCTTTTTCTGTAAAGTATGCTTTTACCTACTACTGTTGAAATCAACTGAGAACCTTTAAAATAAAAAGGGTGTCCGGAGACACCCTATTAGCAGTTGATGATCAAATTACTTAATTCGTTTGAACTCAATTCTACGATTTAACCTTCTGTTGTCTTCGGTATCGTTTGCAACGCGCGGGCGTCCTTCACCATAACCGACAGATGTTATTCTGCTGGCAGGGATTCCTTTACCAACAAGCCATGCTTTAACAGCATCAGCTCTTCTTTGAGACAGTTTCTGGTTGTATGCATCGCTGCCTACATTATCTGTATGTCCGCTTATTTCAACAATAATATCATTATGTATCTGCAGTGTTTTAAGTGCCTTCATTAGAATTTGATCTGACTCAGGTGTGATATCAGATTTATCGAAAGCAAAAGTAATACCTTCAAGAACTATAGGTACATCTATCTGTACTACATCATCTGAAGGATCAAGCGGATCAGTTCCGCGTTTTACTTCAACACCATCGCCAATTGAACCACCATCTGTATCTACAACAAGTGGATTGGTTTTGTAAACCATTACTTCTTCATAATCAGTTAAACCGTCACCATCAGTGTCTGCTTTTAACGGATCAGTTTTAAATAGCTTTGTCTCAACGGGATTTCCAACTATTTTCAACTCAACGTTTACTCCTAAGACTTCCTGACCATCAGATAAGCCGTCACCATCGGTATCTTTCTTTAACGGATCGGTTTTGTATTTCAATACTTCATCACCATCAGATAAGCCATCACCATCAGTATCTGCTTTAAGCGGATCAGTTTTGTATTTCATTACTTCGTCACCGTCAGATAAACCATCGCCATCAGTATCAGCTTTAAGAGGATCTGTTCTGTACTTGTGCACTTCATCGCCATCTGATAGGCCGTCGCCGTCAGTATCAGGATTTAACGGATCGGTTTTGTACTGAAATACCTCTTCGCCGTCCAATAAACCGTCACCATCGGTATCAGGATTGTTTGGATCTGTTCCCCATTTTTCTTCATCACACTTGCCGAGTCCGTCGCCGTCTTTATCATAATCGCATCCTTGACCCGTAAAAGTTAAGCCAAGACCGACATTAAAATATGAATCCCATATATCCCCATCAAAGCTTCTGTAACCATCAAGATCATAGGTTGAAGTCATAGCTCCTCCTAATGAGAAATCAAGTAACAATCCATCTGAAAGAGCAAATTCGGCACCTATACCGATAGGTATAACTGCTGCCAATCCATCTTTTTCTATCGGATCACCTACAACACCTACCGGTTCATTTATCAAATCATAATACATAACCCCACCGCCGAGATAAACGTATGGATTCCAGCCTCCGACATCAAATGGACTTATACGAAAAACAAGACTTGCAGGAATGATATTTGATTCGTACTCGCCGTAATCAGTATCGGTAGTGAACATAGCTTTACCGGCATATGTTCCATAACCTGCATTAATCTGTAATTCTAAAGCTCTGGAAAGCTCTATACCCAAGAAAGCCTGAGCTAAATATGAAAACTTATATGAATCGAAAGAGAAATCGTCATTGCCTCCGAATCCAATGTTCTTGAATTCGTTTTCAGGAGCAAGTTGACTATATCGTATTCCGAATTTTGTACCCCAATCTTTATATTGGGCAAAGGTTTGTTGACTCATCATAACCAAGCCAACAAGAATTAGTAAGTAAATCAGTTTTTTCATTTTTTCCTCATTCTATTAAATTATTTCAATATTAGGTTTCCATAACAGGAATTATTTTAGTCCTTGTTAATTAAGCCTTTTAGTATCCACATTTTTTTAGCTAACAAAAAGCTAACACAGAACTGATGTCAAATCAATCGGTCAAAGGGATGAAAAAAGACTTAATCCTATTGATTGAATAACTATACGATCGGAGTTATTTTTCGATTATTTAACATCGCATTATTCTAAAAGCAGCAAGCAGCTCAGCTCTTCACGTTATGTTAAAAGCAAATTCTGCTGCTTTAACCAGCGCGTCGTCCCTGAATAACATTAACCAGGATCATAATTACGGCAATTACCAACAAAACGTGAATAATACCGCCCATTGTATAGGAGGTTAAGAGTCCTATAATCCATAATACTACTAAAATCACAGCAATTGTGTATAACATGATAATTTTCCTTTAAGATTATTGTTTGTATTTAGTTCTATATTAAGGTACTAATTGAT
>DATHSU010000161.1:0-21412 GCA_035463895.1 Ignavibacteriaceae bacterium
AATCTTTTGTGTTAGAGGCGGTTACGGTGCATTCCGTTTGCTCGATAAAATTGATTATAAACTTATAAAACAAAACCCAAAGATTTTTGCCGGATATAGTGAAATCACTGCTCTGCAAAACGCCATTTTTGCAAAAACAGGTTTAGTTACTTTTGCAGGACCAATGGTTGCAGTGGATTTCTGGAATGAAATTAATCCTTATACAACCGAATACTTCTGGGATGTTATAACAAACAATAAAAAGTTAGGCAGAATAGAATTACCTGAAGAGTACACAAATGGATTACCTAATCTGCACAAAGGTATGGCTTCAGGCAGGATTATAGGTGGCAATCTTGCTGTTTTCGCTGCATTGCTGGGGACAGAATATTTTCCTCAAATGAAAGACAAAATTTTGATGATTGAAGATATAAATGAAAAACCTTATAAGATTGACAGGCTGCTGAACCAGTTAAGACTCGCAAAAGTTTTTAAGCAAATCAAAGGAGTTATCCTCGGTAGATTTGTAGAATGCTATGAACCGGATCCGAACACAAAAACTCTTTCATTAGGTGAAGTTATAGAACATTATATCGGCTCATTAAAGATGCCGATTCTTTACACATTCCCGCACGGTCATATAAAAGAATTGGTTACTATTCCATTTGGTATTTCTGTTAAGATGAATGCAACAAAAGGATTTGTTGAGTATACGGAAAGTGCCGTTAGTTAAGAGTTTACAAATTTGAAATATTGATCCGGGAATTTCAAAGCAGCCTCTTCGGCTGCTTTTTTGTTTTTAAATATTCCGAATACGGTAGAACCAGTGCCTGTCATCATTGAAATTATTGCACCACAATTCATCATTACTTCTTTTATGTATTTGATTTCAGGATACGCAGGGAATACAACTTCTTCGAAGTCGTTTACTGCAATTTGTTTCAGATCATCGATTGATATTTCTTTATAATTGATAAGACTTTTCAAACTTACTTTTTGTTTATGAGGTTTAATCAGTCCGAATGCCCATTTCGTTGAAATGTGTAAACCCGGATTTACAATCAGAATAGTTTTATCAATTTTTAGGTTAATCGGGATAATTTTTTCTCCCCTGGATTCGGCGAATGCCGGGACTGGATTAAGAAAATAGGGTACATCTGAACCAAGTTTTAAGGCAACTACTGATAGAAGTTCAGGCCTGCCTGCCGTTAAGGAAGGTTCAAGAAATGAATTTAAAGTTTTAAGAGTAATAGCTGCATTTGAACTGCCTCCGCCCAAACCGGCTCCGATTGGAATATTTTTTTTAAGCTCAATTTTAACATTCAGCGTTTTACCACTAACTCCTTCAAGTTCTTCTTTAGCTTTTATTATCAGATTCGTTGGCTCTTTATTCAGAAGTTCATCATTGGAGGTAAATAAAAAACTATCCGATTTTGTAAAAGTAATTTCATCATTAAGATTCAACGGATAGAAAATTGTTTCGAGATCGTGAAATCCATCTTCTCTTTTTCTTATAATGTTCAACCCGATATTTATTTTTACAGGTGATTTAACTTTTATCTGATCCATCTATTACTCTTTTAATTTGTCTAGTAAATGCCGGAGTGGATCCACAGCAGGATCCAATGAATGAGGGCGAATATTTCAAAGCTGCCTTAACTACATTTGAATAGTCGGATAAGGATAGTCCTTCAGAATAGATTTTTTCCGTAATGAATCCTTTACTGCAGTTAAGATAAAAACCCCAATTAAAATCCGGTTTAATTTTTTGTAACGCCTTCATAAGAATTTCATACGTAATGCAATTAAAACCTATTGCTAATGGATTTTTGCTTAGAACATAATCGATTGACTTTCTCAAACTATTCCCGTCAAGCAATTTTAATTTCTCATCGAAGAGGAAACTCATAATGAAAGGGATTTTATTCTTATTACAATAATCAGCAATGAATTTTATTTCATCAAAATGGCTTTGAGTTTCGTTAAGAATAAAATCACAGCCATAATCCATCAACTGGTCAATGTGGAATTTATGATTCTCTGCAATTGCTTTTTTCGTTAAGGTTCTTTTTGATTGATAACAGTCTTCAGCAGGTGCGTTTGACCCGGCAATTAAAATTGAATCAGTACTCACAGCTTGCTTTACAAGTTTTACTGCATTCCTGACATACCTATCAGATAATATTCTGCCGGAAAATTTAAATGCCGTTGGATTCGTCCGAAAAGTATTTGTTGTTATAATATCTGTACCAGCTTCAATATATATTTTATGAAGATTTATAACTTCTTCAGGATATTTTTCATTTGCCAAAGTTGACCAGAATGGCGATTTATCAACCAATCCTTTTTTTTGAAGTAATGCACCAATTGATCCATCAAGAATTAATGGACGATTAATTTTATTTGAAAAAGAAAATGGATTGAAATGACTGTTAATCATTTTTTAATGTTATCGAAATAGTTATCGACTTCGAATATCATTTGTTCAAGATCGATCAACTTAATACACTCAAGATCATAAGGACAAACTTTTTTCCAGCAAGGTGAACAAAATAAATCATTCTGATATAGTTTTACACCCCGATCGTAAAGATCGATTTCCGTCCAGCAGCTTAGTCCAAACCAGGCAATAACATATTTCTTAAGTGCAATCGCAAGATGCATTCCGAAAGAATCGCCGGTGATAATCAAATCGGGTATAGATTCATAGCAGGCACCTCTTCTGAGACCGTGTGTTGTTGGTGTGTTTATAATCTTTTCTTTAAAGTGAGAATAAATTTCATTATTACGTTCTGTGTCCTCCGGTCCACCGACTAATACAATTTTATATTTTTTCTTTTCCAGAAGTTTTTCAATTAAGTAAATGTGCTGTTCAATAGTCATCTTTTTATTTGGATAAAGATTTGAACAGCCGGTATTGAATCCAACTACTTCATCTGAGTCGGAAATTCCTATTTCTCTTTTATAATTAGCTATGAAAGATTTCTCTTCATCATTAAAATTGAACGTATAATCGTGCAACTCATATTCAAGATTAAAAGTTTCAGCGAGATAATCCTGTCCTGTTCTCAGATTAACTTTAAACTTCAGATGATCATCCATTCCAAGCTGATAATTATAATATGCTCCTTCATTAACTGGAATTATCTTTCCATTTTCATTAATTCCGAACCCAAGTTTTTCTTTAGCATTAACTGCATTCAGTAATGCCCCGGAACGCTGGGATTTATCAACATTCATCACAATATCAAATTCCATTTGACTTAATATCAGAATTGATTCAGCATCATAACTAAAAACCTGTTCGATATATTCATTGTGATTGAGAAGAGGAGCAGCAATCTTTAATGTTACCCAATAAATTGTTGAATGAGGATATTTCTTTTTAATTGATGGAAGCTGAGCTGTTGTCATTAATACATCGCCCATGGCATCAAGATTTATAACTAATATTTTTGTCCCGGTGGGAATATTATCTTTACATCCATTCTCCCAGCAGTTGTGATCAGGGAAACAAGGTTTATAACCGGAAAACCGTTTGCAATCAGGTATTATTTTTGACATTTAATTGCTTCTCCAGGAAGGGAATTAATTTTCTATTTACTTCTTCAAAGGATATATTCTCGACTGTTGAATCTTCAGTTAGAACACAATCAAAATCTGTATTTAAAGGTGTCCACAACATATCATTTGTTTTATATTTAACATAAATTCCAAAAAGTGGAATTTTATTTATTGATGCAATCTGAACTACCGAAGTATCGGGTGTAATCAATAGATCAAGCTGCATAATTGCTGCTGTAAAAATATCAAAACCTTTTGTAAAAGGATATATTTGTTCATCAGTACCGATTTGTCTGGCTAGTGGTAAATCTTCATCAGTACAAAAAAGGATTATATTGATTTCATAGTTATTGAGCGAATTCAACAGCATTCTGAATTTTTCAACTCCCCAAAAACGCGCTTTACTTCCGGCAGATAAATTTATTCCAACTAAAAACTTTTTATCAGGATTAATTTTACTAATCCATTCCAATGCCTGATTTTTTACTTCTTCAGACGGATAATATCTCACAGAAACCTCAGCAGGATTGACTTCAAATTTTAATAGATCTGAAAGTTTTAGCAATCGTAGTATAATATGATTTTCTGAAGGATTTAATCTTTGTACGGTATGTGTAAAAATTGCACTATTTGATCGTAGCAGGCCAAACTTGTGTTTAACCTTTGCAAGAGCAACCAGAAAACTAACTGTGGTAGAAACATCATCGTGCAAGTCTATAACTGCATCAATATTCTTTTCATTAATAATTGTATTTATGCCAAGAACACCGCGGATTCCTTTATCAAAAATAATTACTTCATCAATTGAAGGATTATTTCTGAAAATAAAGTGATTCTTTTTATCAGCAAGAACTATTACTCTGCAGCCGATTTTAGTTTTAGCTTCGTGCAAAAGAGGTGTGGTAACAAGAGCGTCACCTATTCTATTAAGGCGAATAAAGAGTAAAGTTGAGTTTGAGCTAAATTCAGGAAGTGCTTTTTCTTTTTTAACAGGATTAAAAAAAATGAGCAGATTTAAAAAAATATTTTTAAGAAAAAACTCAATTTTTTTCATTTAATAACTTTTCAATTTTTGAAAGCAGTATATCCGGTGAAAGTTCTTTCATACATTCCTGATTGTAGGGGCATTCTAACTTGTCGCAGATTATACAATGCAGGTCATCCTTAATTATATAATCAGAATTTGAAGAATATGGTCCGTGTTTTTTGGGATCTGTTGGTCCAAATATTCCGATTGTAGGTACTTTTAAGGCAGCTGAAATATGCATTGGACCTGAATCATTAGCTAAAACAAAATTGCATTTTGAAATAAGGCCGGCCATTTCTCCAACATCCGTCTGCGGTGCTAAAACAGAATTTGGTTTTAATGCTGAGTAAATTCTTGTGGCATCGTTTTCATCGCCGGGTCCCCATAGAATAAGAAATTTATTTTTATAACTTGAATAAATTTTATCACAGAATTCAATCCATTTTTCAGCATCACATCTTTTTGAAGCCCATCCTCCGGAGGGTATAATTCCGATTACAAAATCATTCTTATTGAAAACTTCTTCGAAATATTTATCAGCTTTGTTCTTATCCGCTTCACTCAGATAAAAATGAATGTTTTTGGTTTTAACCGGTATATTGATTTTTGTTAACAACTCTAAATTATGTTCAGCAGAGTGACCATCACCTCTGCCAGAGTCACTAACTATATTGTAAGCATATTTTCTACCACGGTATCCAAATCCTATTTTGTACTTTGCCCCCGAAAGGAATGTCAATTGTGCAGTTTTCGGATTTGACCAGAAATCAAACACAATATCATACTTCTCATCCCTGATTTTTTTTACAATGCAGAGAATGAAATCCGTTTTTTTATAAGTAATCACTTTTGCAACAAGCGGATTATTTGCAACAGATAACTTTGCAAACTCTTCAGTGAGGTAATGAATCTCAGGAGTAGGGAAGTGGTTTTTCAAATTTTCCAGCACTATTGTTGAGAGAACAATATCACCAATGCCTCTTGGTTTAATGCATAAAATTTTTTTTACTTCATCTTTCTTAATCTCACTCATCCTCTTACTCATAAACTTAATCTTCTTAGTGCGCATCCAGCCAATTATCGCCGATACCTGTATCAACAACAACGGGAACTTTAAGCGGTAAAGCTTTTTCCATCAATTCTTTAATAAGCGGACGTAATTCATCAATTTCATCTTTATGAGCATCAAATAACAGTTCATCGTGAACCTGTAGGACCATTTTAGTTTTTGTTTTTCTTTTATTTAATTCTTTATGAATTTTTATCATTGCAAGTTTAATCATATCAGCGGCAGTTCCTTGTATAGGCATATTGATGGCAACCCGTTCCTCAAACTGACGAACCACTCTGTTATTGCTGTTTATGTTTCTTAAATATCTTCTGCGCTTCATTAATGTTTCGGCATAACCTTTTTCTTTTGCAAAGGCAACAGAATCCTCCATAAAGTTTTTTACACGCTTAAACGTATTAAAGTAAGTATCAATTATTTCTTTTGCGTGGGATTGGATTACACCTAAGCGTGTTTTCAAACCGAATGGACCTATTCCGTAAAGTATTCCGAAGTTCACTTCTTTTGCTTTTCTCCTCATATCAGGAGTAACATCTTTTTTATCAACCATGAAAACAAGTGCAGCAGTGCTTGTATGTATGTCTTCACCATTTTTAAATGCTTTCATCAATGCCTCATCTTCACAAATGGAAGCCATTATTCTTAACTCAATCTGACTATAATCAGCACTGAATATCACATAATTTTTATCCCTGGGAACAAATGCTTTACGTATTTCTTTACCCATGTCTGTTCGAATTGGAATGTTCTGGAGATTAGGATTTATACTTGATAATCTTCCTGTTGATGCAACAGTTTGATTAAATTCTGTATGGACTCTTCCTGTTTTTGAATTTATTAAATTCGGCAGTGCATCTGCATAAGTTGATTTTAATTTTGATACCTGGCGGTAATTAAGAATAATATCAATAACCTCGTGCTCCCCGCGAAGATTTTCAAGAGATCTGGCATCTGTAGAAAATCCTGTTTTTGTTTTTCTGCCTGTTGCCAGGTTAAGTTTTGTGAAAAGTATTTCCTGTAACTGCTTTGTGGAGTTAATATTAAACTCCATTCCAACTGATTTATAAATCTCGCTGGTATAATTGTAAAGAAGGATGTGCAAGTCATTGCTAAAAGACTTTAAGTTTTTTCTGTCGATTTTAACTCCTTCAAATTCCATATCCTGGAGCACGGGAGCAAGGGGAAATTCAATATTATAAGCCAGATCTTGAAGAGCATCTATTTTTAATTCCTCATCAAGCTTTTTGTACAGTCTGAATGTAATATCAGCATCTTCACATGCATAATCAGATAGTTTTTCAGGATCGACATCAAACATTTTTGTTGGATCTTTTTTCACACCAATCAAATCAGTTAACGGGATAGGTTTATAACTCAGGTATTTTTCTGAAAGATTGTCCATTCCATGCTTTTGATCAGGATCAAGACAATAGCTTGCCAGCATAGTATCGAAGTAAAAGTTTTCAACTTCAACGCCTATACTTCGCATAACTGAAATATCAAACTTACCATTCTGACAAACCTTTTTAATTTTTTTATTTTCAAAGAGCGGTTTGAAAAATTTTATGAAATCATTTACTGGGAGCCGGTCTTTCAATTTATCGCTGAATAGAGCATTATCTTCCGGCTCCGGATTGATAGCAATAAACCAAGCTTCACCTTCTTTAACTGAAAAGGAGACACCTGCTAATTTTAAATTGAATTGATTCAAATCGTCTGTTTCGGTATCAAACACAAATAGATCTGCTTTGCTTAAATAATCATAAAGTTTTTTGGCTTCATCCGTTGAAGTAATTAGTTTGTAATTAGTTCTTTTTATATCGAATGATTGAAGATTGTCGGAAACCGGTTCAGATATAGTTTCTTGAATCTTTTCTTTATTTTCATTCTGATAAATCTTCATCAGGCGTGTGAATAAATTCTTAAACTCAAGTTCAAGAAAGATTTCTCTTAGTTTTTCAAAGTCAGGATCAGAGAATTTTGCTTTATCAAAATCAAATTCTAATGGTACTTCACAGTGAATTGTTGCTAACTCTTTTGAGAGAAAAGCATTCTCCTTGCTTTCTATCAATTTGTTTTGAATTCCAGCTTTTTCGATTTCATCAATATGTTCATAGATGTTTTCAAGAGTACCATATTTCTGAATTAACGGTACAGCGCCTTTTGGTCCAATACCTTTAACACCGGGAATATCATCACTCGAATCTCCCACGATAGCAAGATAATCAACCATATACTTCGGTTCGAAACCAAGTTCAGCCAATACTTTCTGCTTATCATAAATTATTGCTTCATCGGTGGATTTACCGGGGCGAATTACTTTAACTTTATCAGTTACTAACTGGAAGTAATCCTTATCGGGAGTTACAGCAAACGAATCCAATCCTTTTGATTCTGCAATTTTAACAGCTGTTCCTACAATGTCATCGGCTTCATAACCTGGAAGTATATAATAAGGAATATTTAACGATTCAATTATACTTTTAATCCGGACTATTTGCGGGATCATATCATCCGGCATTTTGTCACGAGAGGATTTATATGACTCATACCTTTCATGTCGAAATGTCTTTTCTTTTGAGTCAAAGGCCACAGCAATATATCCCGGCTTATGATCTTCAAGAACTTTTAATACCTGGGTTAAAAATCCATATACTGCAGAAGTGGATTCGCCGGAACTTGTGGTGAGCGGACGGCTGATAAATGCAAAGTAAGCCTTATATGCAAGAGCTAATGCATCAATTATAATGAACTTCTTATTAGTCATAAAAATATTTTGAAATAAGATGATTTATTTAATATTCAAAATATAAAATAAGAACTTAAACTTGAAATAACAGGATTTTTTAATGGCGGAATTTATTATCAGTTTTTTTATAGTACATCCTTTCCTATTTTTACGAAGTGTCTGAAAAGTCAATCTAAACATAAAACAAAATGCGAAATTATTTATTTTTTGCCTTCTTATTGATCACAATCCTATCTGTTCTTGTTTATTGTTCACAAGACAATGATGATTATCTGTTTGTAGCATTCTGGAATGTAGAAAACCTGTTTGATACAGTCAATGACCCCGAAAAGAATGACGAAGATTTTTTACCTGTTGGTGGTTATGAATGGGATCAGGAACGATTAGAACAAAAAATGTACAATCTCGCAAGGGTTATCCGCTCGATGAACAACAACAAAGCACCCGACATTCTTGGTGTATGTGAAGTTGAGCATACATATCTTCTTGATTCTATGGCTAATAGTTTCCTTTCCGATTTTAATTATAAATCGGTGGGAATAGAATCGCCTGACAACAGAGGAATAGATAATGCGCTGATGTATAAAAATGATAAGTTTAAATTACTTTCCGTTATTGGAGATACTGTAAAATTATCTGCAGGATTTCCAACAAGATTAGTTCTTTACGTTTCATTACTTACAAATTTTAATGACACTCTCCATATTTTCGTTAACCATTTTCCGAGCCGGCGTGGAGGTCAGGAAGAATCTGAAATTCACAGGATTGAAACCGCACAAACTTTAAAAGATGGTATTGACAGGATATTTGCATTAAATCCGTCGGCAAAAATTATTGTAATGGGTGATTTTAATGATGAACCTACGAATGCCTCCATTTTGAATACTCTGAGGGCTGTACCATTTAAATGTGAATTATTAACGGATGATGGTTTTATTGAAGATGACATTTCTGATTTATTTAATACTTCCTTTGAACAATATGAAGCCGGTATTGGAACTTTTTTATACCGGGGCAAGTGGGATATGTTAGATCAGATAATTATTTCTAGGGAATTATTAGTCGGAAATTCTCTTCGCTACGAATGCAGTTCTTTTGAAGTTTATAAACCAGACTTTATGGTTACGCAATCAGGCAGATTTGCCGGCTCACCTTTTCCCAGTTATGGAGGACGCAGATATCTCGGTGGCTTCAGTGATCATTTTGCAGTTACAACTAAATTCAAAATATTAAGATAACATATGAAAAATAAAGAATTACTAGTTTTCGGTTCTAACGGTGCTCTTGGTAAAGGAGTTACACAAGTTTTTTCAGATACGGACTTTCATAAGATCTATCTTTTTGATTTTAAGTTCAATTCAGATGAATCTGCAGCTAATGTTAAGAACATTGTTATAGATGATCTTTCCATTGAGGAAAATGTGAGGAGTGCTTTTAAAAATATTTCCCCTGATAATGAAACCTTATATTTTTTATTTTCTACAGTAGGGGGGTACCACGGTGGTAAAGATATGTGGGATACAAAAGTTACTGATTTTGATAAAATGATGAATATTAACCTGAAAGCAAATTTTTTAATTGCAAAATTTTTCTCAGATTTAATTAAAAAATCTGCAGGGGGATCTATCTGTTTAACCTCAGCTTATATTGCTGATAATCCGGAATCAGGAAAGAGCGTCTATGGTGCATCGAAAGCAGCATTATCGCATCTGGTGAAAACTATTTCAGATGAGGGAGTTAAAATAAATCTAACTGCGAATGCAATCGCTCCTTACATGATTGATACACCTGCAAACAGGGAATGGATGGATAAGAATGATTACAGCAAAATGATAAAACCCGCTGAAATAGGCAGTTTAGTTTTGTCAATCTTTAATAATTTCAATTTTATTTCTGGTAATATATTCGATTTGAAACACAGGTTTGATTTATAATTATTCAGAATATAATACAAAATATTTAAATTATTAAATCTGAGGGTAATACTATTTTGTTGACTTTGAAACTTGAAATACGTATTGTAGTCACGTATTTTTCATAAAATTCTTGTAATTTTTCTACTATAGAAAACAATATAATATATATTAGGAGGATATCTCACTATGGATCTAACAGGAACTATCGCATCGATTTATAATGTAATCGCTCAAGCTGCAAATGACGGCGGTGCATTAAATTATCTTACTGAAAAATTTGAAGCAGGCGGCGGCTTTATGTGGCCTATCCTTGCCTGTCTGGTTTTGGGTTTGGCTTTTTCTTTTGAAAGATTATGGACTCTTACAAAAGCGAGAACTAACACAAAGCAATTTATTGTAAAAGTTAAAAAAGCACTTGATGAAGGCGGCCTTGAAGCTGCAAAAAAAGTTTGCGAAAACACACGCGGTCCTATTGCCTCAGTTTTCTATGCTGGTTTATTAAGAGCGGACGAAGGATTAGATGCTGCTGAAAAAGCTATTATTGCTTATGGCGGTGTAGAGATGGGCTTCCTTGAAAGAGGTCTTATCTGGGTATCAACCTTTATTACAGTAGCCCCTATGCTTGGTTTTACAGGAACCGTTCAGGGTATGATCCAGGCATTTGATGCTATCAAAGAGGCTGCACAGATTTCGCCGGCAGTTGTTGCAGGCGGTATTTCAGTTGCTTTGTTAACAACACTATTTGGACTTGTAGTTGCTATTATTCTTCAGTTTTTCTACAATTATTTTGTTTCAAGGATTGACAGATTAGTTGGTGATATGGAAGAAAGCTCAATCGAATTGATTGATGCTTTATACGAATTGAAACAAAGAAGAAAATAATTGTTGATCTACTTTTTTGAGTATTCAGAAAATTATTAAGAAAGATTTTTAGCAATGATTAAAAAGAAAAAAATAGCTGAAGCTTCAATTCCTACTGCATCTATGGCAGATATAGCATTTTTGCTTCTGTTATTCTTCCTTGTTTCGACGGTTATAGATGTGGATACAGGTATTGGTTTAACCCTGCCAGAGTATGTGCCGCCAGAAGAACAGGAACAGGTTAAAGTTGACCCCGATCGAATGGCAGCTGTGCTTATTAATGAGAATGGCGATGTCTTGATAGATGGCCAGTTCGTTGCAGTGCATCAGATAAAACAAAACTTAAAACCAAGAATCACCTCAAAAATTGATCTTCCGATGAATAAAAAACTTATCGTTTCTTTGAAGACCGATAGGAAGACAGTTTATAACGTGTACATTAATGCTCTTGATCAGATTAAACTTGCTTTTTTTGAAGTAAGAGATGAGTATTCAAATTCGAGGTTTGGTAATAAATACGATAATCTTACACCTGAACAGCAGAAAGAAGTTAGGGATGCAGTTCCAATCATTATTTCTCTCGCTGAACCAGAAATAGTAACGTCTTAAGGTATTGGAGGATAATAATGAAATTTGAAAAGAAACGAGCCGGTATCAAGCAGGAAATTCCAACAGCTTCAATGCCCGATATTGTTTTTATGCTTCTACTTTTCTTTATGGTTACTACTACTTTAAGAGAGGTTGATGTTTTGGTGGATTTTAAATTACCTGAAGCAGAAGCAATTGAAAAAATAGAAAACAAAAGATTAATATCTTATATCTGGATTGGTAATGATAAAAGAATTCAGATAAATGATAGCATAGTTAGATTAGAAGAGGTAAGACCAATAATGTATTCCAAAAGCCAGGTGCTGCCGAACGTTATTGTCTCTCTCAGGGTTGATCAGAATGCTGATATGGGTTTAGTTACTGATATTCAGCAGGAATTAAGAAAAGCTTACTGCCTTAGAATTAATTATTCGGCAAATATTAAAATTTAATTGATTATTAATTACTTTTTCAAAGAGGCAGGTTTATTCTTATGAACCTGCCTTTTCAGTTTTAGAGGGCGCCTATGAACTTAAAAGATAAAATCAATATTGACTTAAAGGATGCAATGAAGTCAGGTGATAAAATCAGACTTCAGACTATCCGTTCTATTCGTGCGTTGATATTAGAATTTGAAAAAAGCGGAACTGGTAAACAACTTACTCCTGAAGAAGAGGTTACTATGTTAACAACCGCAGCAAAGAAAAGAAAAGAATCAATCGAGCAGTTCAGAAATGCAGGAAGGGAAGAATTGGCTAAGCAGGAGGAAGCTGAACTTGAAATAATTATGTCCTACCTTCCGAAACAGTTAAGTGAGGTTGAAATTCTATCAGAGGTGAAAAGATTGGCTGCTGAAATAGGAGTTTCATCAAAAGACGGTTTTGCTAAACTTATGCCTGCTGTTATGAAAGAGCTTAAGGGCAAAGCAGATGGAAAAACTATTAGAAGTATTGTTGAGAATTTTCTGAGTTGAATTTGAATACCGTTGATATAATTATCTTCATTGTTTTGCTTGTTGGTTTTATTCTAGGATTCAAAGACGGTTTTGTTCGAAAACTTATCGGTTTGCTTGGACTAATAGTAGCAGTCTTCCTCACAGCATTATTTTCTTCAAGGTTAGGAGTGGTTATAGAAAAAGTTTTTGACATCGAATTATACCTTGCTGAAATTATAGGTGGAATTATTTTATTCCTTGGTACGATACTAATCTTTTCCATTCTTAAAAGAATAATCCATCCTTTTGATAAAGTAAAAAGCCTGATCAATCAATTAGTCGGCGGTGCAGTTGGAGCAATTGAACTACTGTTTTTTTTAAGCGCGGTTTTATTATTACTGAATATTTTTAATATTCCAGATAAAAAGGTGCAGGATAATTCATTATTATACAATCATACATACAATGTAATCCCGTTTACAATAAATAATCTTAAAGATTATACTCCCAGCACAGAAGAAATTATTAAAAACTATATAAATCAAAAAGATTCTCTTCAATGATCAGCAATGCAACTCTTGATAAACTTGAGTTCACAAAAATCAGAAATCATCTTTCCTCATTTTCTATTACTGATACCGGTAAAAGCTTTCTGTTAAAGCTAAGTCCCAAGTCAGATTTGGATACTATTAATAAGGAAGGGTCAATAGTTAATGAAGCAAAAAATATATTAATAAATCTTTCAGCACCCCCAATTGAATATTTACCAGTACTTGAAGAAACTCTTTCTAAAAGCAGGATTGAAGGTGGGCTGATAAGTGCTAAACGAATTCTTGATATTCTGAAACTTACACAAGTATCAAGAAATTTAAAACATTTTTTTAAGTCACAACCAGATAATTTCCCACTCTTATATGAAAGCTCATCGACATTATTTAGTGATAAGTTATTTGAACATCAAATACAAAAGATTATTAATGAACAGGGCGAGGTAAAAGAAAATGCCAGCAAGCAGCTAAGTGAAATAAGAAGGGATATACGAAATAAAAAAGATGAACTTGTAAAATCAATAAATCGTATAATTAAAAATTTAAAGGATGATGATTTTGTAAGAGAAGAATACCTAACTTTGCGTGATGGAAGAATGGTTATTCCAATTAAAGTTGAACACAAGCGCCATCTTAGAGGATTTATTCACTCGGAATCATCAACAGGTCAAACTGTTTATATTGAACCGGAAGAAACTTTAGAGCTAAATAATGAAATTGTATCACTTTCATTTGCTGAAAAACGCGAAATAGAACGACTTTTAAAAGAATTAACAAAGCTGATCGGACAGTATTCATCTGAATTAAAACAATCTCTTGAAGTTATTGCATATATTGATTCTGTTTTTGCTCGTGCAAAACATTCTATTGAACTTATTGGTGCCTTTCCGGAAATAATTCAAACAAAAAAAATGTCAATCCTTGATGCAAGGCATCCACTGCTTCTAAAAAAGATCGGAAGAAAAAATACAGTACCACTGAATATTGATTTTGATGATTCAAGAGTAATTATTATAACCGGTCCTAATGCCGGCGGTAAAACTGTAGTACTTAAAACAATCGGCTTATTATCCGTAATGCTGCAGTCTGGTATACACATTCCCGTCTCACCAGATTCAAATTTTCATATTTTTAATAAAATATTATTAGATATAGGCGATGAACAGTCAATTGAAGACGATCTATCAACGTTCAGTTCTCATCTAAAAAATCTGAAATCCATACTTGAAGAAGCAGATGATAAATCTTTAGTACTACTAGATGAAATAGGTACAGGAACAGATCCTGCGGAAGGATCAGCACTTGCAGCAACTATACTTAAGACACTTTTGGCAGCTGGTTCCATTGTTTTAGCTTCAACACACCACGGCAGCCTAAAGTTATTTGCCTATAGTATTAATGGCATGCAGAATGCCGCGATGCAGTTTGATCACGATTCACTAACTCCCACATATAAATTTGTTCTCGGTATTCCTGGATCAAGTTATGCTTTTGAAATTGCCGGTAGATTAGGCTTCGATGAAAAATTACTAGCTGATGCCAAAAATAATATAGAATCAGACAAACATAAACTTGAGGAATTCCTTACAGAGATAGAACTTAAGTCTAATAGTCTGAATAAAAAATTAGCTGAACTCGAAGTTGAGAATACAAGATTAAATGGATTATCTAACCTTTATAAAAACAATATTGAAAAACTTGAAAAAGAAAAAAAAGAGATACTAAAAAAAGCAAAAAGCGATGCAGAATATTTTTTAAAAGATATAAATAAAAAAATTGAGAAAGTGGTAAAAGATATTAAAGAAAAAGGCGCTTCTAAAGAAATTATTAAAGAATCCAAAAAAGAAATTGAACGACTTAAAATATCAGCAGAAAATATTATTTTGCCAGAGGTTGAATCAATCGATGAAAAGTATAATTTTAGTGTCGGAAGTTTTGCTTCAGTAAAGAATTCTTCAACAACGGGTGAGATAATAGATTTGAACTCAGAAAAAAACAGGGCAACCATTTTAGTAGGTACACTCAAGATACAGATTAAGCTATCGGAATTAGTTCCTGTAAAAAATATAAAAGAGAAAGAAATAAGAAACAGTTTTGACTATGTAAAGACTACAGAAGCAAGTTATCGCTTAGATATCAGAGGGGATAGGGCTGAAGAAGCAGAATTCAAAATAATAAAATTTATTGATGACGCATATCAAGATAACCTTGGAAGAGTTGAAATTCTTCACGGTAAAGGTACCGGGGTACTAAAAAAAACAGTAAATCAATTGCTTAAGAAACACGATAAAGTAAAGTCATTTTATTTCGCACCGCTCGAACAGGGTGGTGAAGGAATTACAATTGCAGAAATAGCCTGAGGTATAATTGTTCAAAAAAATTCTTATAGCGAACAGAGGAGAAATTGCTCTTAGAATCATAAGAGCTTGCAGAGACTTAGGTATAATTTCCGCAGCAATTTATTCGGAGGCTGATAAAAAATCGCTACATACGCGATTTTCTGATGAATCCCATCTTATTGGACCCCCGCAATCAATCGAGTCTTACCTTGATAAAGAAAAAATAATAAAACTTGCAAAAGAGATAGGTGCTGATGCGATACATCCGGGTTACGGCTTCTTTTCAGAGAATGCTGATTTCATAAAATTGGTTGAGGAAAACGATATAGCTTTTATCGGACCTTCATCGAGATCAGTTAAAATGATGGGAAGTAAAATAGCTGCCCGCCAGTTAATGAAAGAAAATGATGTACCTATTGTCCCCGGTTCAACAGAACCGATAAGATCCATAGTAGATGCTAAAAAATTTGCAAAAAAAATTGGTTACCCTATTCTGTTAAAAGCCTCGGCTGGTGGTGGTGGAAAAGGAATGAGAAAAATTACTGGAGAACTTGAGTTTGATTCTGCCTTTGAAGCAACCAAAAGAGAGGCGCTTAAAGCATTTGCCGATGATTCGATTTATATTGAAAAATTTGTTGAAAATCCGAAACATATTGAAGTTCAGGTCATTGCGGATAAACATGGGAATTACAGGCATTTATTTGAGCGTGAATGTTCTATTCAACGCAGGCATCAGAAAATAATAGAAGAAGCACCATCAGAATTTGTTGATGATAAGACCCGTGAGAAGATTACAGAAGCAGCATTGAATGCTGCAAAAGCCTGTCAATATTTTAATGCCGGCACTATTGAATTTTTAATGGATTCGAATAAGAGTTTTTATTTTCTCGAAATGAATACGCGGCTGCAGGTTGAGCATCCTGTTACAGAATTGATATCCGGAATTGATCTTGTTGCCGAACAAATATCAATTGCAGCGGGAAATAAAATTTCATTTGATCAGAATGAAGTTCAATTAAATGGTTATGCTATTGAATGCAGAATTTATGCAGAAGATTCCTTTAATGGTTTTCTGCCTTCGACGGGAGTAATTGCGCATTATAATCAGCCCAGCGGACCAAATGTAAGAATTGATTCCGGATGCAACGCAGGTTCAGAAATCACTATGTATTACGATCCGATGATTGCTAAACTTTGTACCTGGGGCAAGAACAAGAAGCAGGCAAATAAAAAAATGTTACGGGCACTATCGGAGTTTTATATCTCCGGGGTTATAACAAATATTGAGTTTCTAAAACTAATAATTCAGCATAATGATTTTCAAAATGGAAATTACGATATAAATTTTATCGATAAAAACATCTCATCGATATTAAATACAGCTAATAAAGTTGAACTGGACAGCCGTGAGGAAGCTGCTGCAGTGCTTGCTGCTTTAATCAGGTATGAATCTGTTTCTAATGGATTTAGTTCCGTTAATAAAAATGAGAACAGGTGGGGGGCTTTGAACTATGAATGATTTTGTCGTCACAATAAATGGTAAAAAACGCCACATAAAAATAATTGATGATACAACATTGTTAGTAGATGGCAAAAATACTAATTTTGAATTGTCTAAATTATCTAATGGTACAAGTATACTTAGTATTGATAATAAAGTATATGAAGTATCCCAGCAAAAAAATGATGGGGAAATAATAAGCTTATTAGTTAATGGTAAAACTTTCGAATCGATTAGCAGAACCTCTCTACAGGAGAAAGCATCGAACATCCTGGAAAAAGCAGACGTTTTGCACAAACATATATCTATTGTTAAAGCACCGATGCCGGGAATGATATTGAAAGTAAAAAGGAAATCAGGGGAACTTGTTGAAAAGGGTGATTCAGTAATTATTCTTGAAGCAATGAAAATGGAGAATGAAATTAAAGCTCCGGTTTCAGGAACAATTAGTGAAATAAATACTGCCGAGGGCAGCGCAGTTGAAAAAAATTCTTTTTTATTTTCGATCGTATAATCATTAATTAATAATTCAATAATATTTACTGAGGAGGTAAATTGAAACGCTTATTACTAGTGTTCATTGTTGTGTTTTCTGTTTATTCCATCAACATTTTTGCCGGCGGCTTTCAGCAAAATCAGCACGGTGCCAGAGCTAAAGCCCTTGGTGGTGCCTTTACTGCATTGGCAAATGACCCATCTGCCATTTACTGGAATGGTGCAGGCTTAACACAGTTATCAGGAACTAAACTAATGCTGGGCACACACCTGTTATTTCCCGCTTCATCATTTCGCGGAGTGGCTCCATCCAAACAATATTCATTTATGGAAAGCCAGATGTTCACACCAACTCATCTTTTTGCTTCCCACAATTTCGATAATGGATTGGCAATAGGATTAGGTTTTACACAGCCTTATGGTTCTGGCACAAAGTGGAGTGAAGATTGGATCGGACGTTATATTACTACTGAAACAAAACTTCAGACATTTATTCTTATGCCGACTATTGCGTACGAATTATTTGATGGTTTTTCACTAAGTGCAGCATTTATTTACAGCTTTGCTAATGTTCTTATCGAAAGAATGATTCCGCAGTCTCCTTTTGAGGGTGATGCAAAAATCTCACTTGAAGGTGATGATTCATTTGCATATGGTTACAACTTTGGGTTGCTTTACAAGCCAACAGAATGGCTGAGTATTGGAGGTTCTTTCAGAAGTGAAGTTGAATACGGCTTTGAGGGAACAGCAACAACTACAGGTGCTGCTCAACTGATTGACAGATTTCCGAAAGGGGACATTTCTGCAAATCTTACTACCCCAATGAATATTGTAGGCGGATTAGCAGTTAATGTTACTGATGAATTAATATTAAGTGCAGATTATCAGTGGGTTGGCTGGTCAAGTTATGATGTGCTTGCTGTTGACTTTGCCGATGAAAATTTCCCCGATGCTTCAAGTCCTAGAGATTACAAAGACAGTTATATTGTAAGGTTTGGTGCCCAGTATGATATGCTGGATGAATTTTCGGTATTAGGAGGTATATATTATGATAATATGCCCGTAGAAACTGAAAGACTTAATCCATCTTTGCCCGATGCTAACAGGTTAGGATTCAGCATGGGCTTTATTGCCAGATTGACTGAAAATGTCTCAGTTACAGGTGCATTTATGTATCTAAGAGGTGAACAAACAACCGTAACAGATTCTAAAGAAAACTATTTTCCGGTTACAGGAGGTTTTGTTCCTTTCAACGGAACCTATAATAGTACAGCAAAAATTCTTTCAATGAGTTTACAATACGATTTTTAAAGGAGAACTATTAAATGAAAAAAACAATATTCATAATCTTCCTGGCAGTTTTAACGTTCCTGGTTTTATCTGGATGTGAGGACCGTTCTGATATAACAGGTATAGATCCGATATTGAATGGAAAAAGCGGGAATGCAGACCTTACAAGATTTGTGGTGATTGGTAATAGTTTAACTGCCGGATATCAATCAGGTGCACTTTATGAATCAGCACAGATTTATAGTTATGGTAATTTGATTGCTAAACAGGTAAATACGAAATTTCAGATGCCTATAATATCAGACCCGGGCACTCCTGGAAGAATGGAAATTCAATCATTAACAGCATCTGGTCCTGTTATTGTCAATAATCCCAATTCCGGATCTCCGATAAACTTATTATATCCTGCACCGTATAATAATCTTGGTGTACCTGGCTCCCTGATTTATGACGTTCTTTTTGCAACCAATGCAAATAACTGTGCCTCAGCGCTTTTTGCTAATACACCTAATTCGTTTTTTGATATTGTTTTAAGAAATCAAGGAGCAACACAATTAACTCAATTGCAACAGGCTTTAGCACAACAGCCGACTTTTGTAATATTATGGACTGGCAATAACGATGTGTTAGCGTATGCAACTGGTGGTGGTGTTTCACCGGCTGCACCGACAGATGCCACCACATTTTCACAGCTTTTCGGAGGAATCGGACAGCAGTTGGCGCAATCAGGTGCACAGGTTATTGTAGCAAATATTCCATCTGTAACGTCTATTCCATTTTTAACAACTGTTGGACCAGCATTAGCAACTAATCCATTATTAGTTTGGTGGCAGATATCCCTTTCTCAAACTGCAAGTGGATTACCGGCAACAGGTCTAATATATATGAGTCATGAAGGTGGTACGAATTTAGGAATTCTTCCTTACAATGTAGGTTTTGCAGATTCTGCATCACTGCGAAATTCAACAACAATAGTTACGTTAAGAGGCTCTGCCTATGCTCAACTTCTTGGGCAACCAACAGGAAAGTACTATCGTGATTTTAACCTAACTATTCCTCTCGGAGTTGATACGACAAAACCATTTGGATTTCATCCTCAAAATCCTTTTCCAGATATATTTGTTTTGGATCCTGATGAAATCAATACAGCACAATCGACAGTTACAAACTACAATAATGCTATTCAAAGTGTTGCTAGTACTTTTAATTTCGGTTTGGTTGATGTCAATACTTTATTCACAAATATTCGACAGGCTGATTTTACTGGCGGTTATAAAGTTGACGGTTTAACTTTTTCAACTGCATTTATAACAGGCGGATTGTTCAGTCTCGATGGCGTTCATCCTACCAGTCAGGGACATGCAATAGTAGCAAATGAATTCATTAAAGTTATAAACGCAAAGTATAATGCTAACATACCTACAATAAATGTTGCCACTATTCCACCTAGCTTAAAATTCACTGGAACGGCTGGAAAATTAAGCCTATATCCACATGTTTCGCCAGAGGCATTTGATCGCTTATTCTTCTAAACATATGTCAATTTTCTAAAAAATGGGATGGTCTGCCATCCCTTTTTTTTATGAATTCTTTTTCAGATTTTTACTCTGCCAATCATAAAAAAAGGACAGTAATGCAAACATTCATTTATTTTTTAACAATAATGATATTTGGAGCTTTAATCATTTCATCCTGTACTCCTTCTGAGGAAACCACAAAAAAGGAAGAAGTATATGTTTTTGATGAAATACCGTCTGAAAATACTATTACACCCCCGGTTACTGGTGAGTATCCAACACTAGCCGAAACTTATTATGTTGTACAAATTGGTGCATTTACAACAAAAGAGAGAGCAGAATCTTTTGCAGATAAAAGCAGGCAGAAATTACTGAATGAAATTAGCATAACGTACAGTGAAAGAGTTAGTCTTTATGTGGTTCAAATAGTGCCATTTTATAAATCAAGGCAGGAAGCAGAATTAGTTCGTGATAATTTAAGGGAAATATCTGATTTTAGTGATGCGTGGATAATTACGATCAATAAATAAAACAGTTCATTTATTTTGCTTGTAAAAAAATATTGTTAAATTCGAGTTAAATTTTTAATAACTCAAAATAAAGGAGGCAGCTATGGCGTTCTCATTAAATAGGATCATGCTTATCGGAAATCTTGGCAGGGATGCAGAAACAAGGTTTACCGCTGATAATAATCTTGCAATTACTAATTTTTCAATTGCAACCACTTACGGTTATAAAGGTAAAACGGGTGATTGGGTAAATGAAACCACTTGGCATAGAATTACTGGATTTAATCTTTCAGATTTTATGAAAGATAATCTTAAAAAGGGTAAGAAGTTTTATGTTGAAGGAAGACTTACTACCCGTGAATATACCGATAAGGAAGGGGTAAAAAGATATTCTACTGATATTATTGCAGAAAAAATTATTCCATTAGAAACTGCTGGCGGAGGCAGGGATGAAGAAGCTCAGAATGGTTCCTCAGACGCTGGTGCTACACCCGTTGTTGAAGATAATAACGATCTTCCTTTTTAA